>JAYGEJ010000170.1:0-3756 GCA_046582425.1 Alphaproteobacteria bacterium | reverse complement strand
AATTTAAAGGATAATCTTCCTTTTTCATTAATAGGTATTTTTAAAGTGTCAGGATAATAAGTATGGTTTGCTCTTATAATATTTAGTAAGTCTGTTCTTTTATTTCCATTATTAATAGTATAATAAGGATTAAATAAGTTTCTAAATAAAGATTTCCTCAAAAATTCCTCATCAAAGGAAATAGAATTATAGCCTACATAGGTAGCTTTTCCCCATGATTTAAATTTTTGCATCATTAATTCAATTAATGAAAAATGAGAGAGGTTCGTTTTAGTTAAATCTTTTATAGAGCTTTTATTTACTAATATTGCTTTAGGATAGGGAATAATATCTGGTTGTAAACAACATCTGGCGTCAAATCTATCTAACTCTTGAAAGCTTGAATTAGTTAAAATAGCCCCAACTTGAATTATTTGGTCCCAATTACTATCTCTTCCAGTTGTTTCAAAGTCATAAAATACATAATTCATTTTTTTGTTTCTTTAAACCAATCATTTGACCTATTTAGTGCATTTTTTGTACCAATATGTAACCATTTCCCTGAGTTAATCATACCCCAAATAGAATTATTTTTAATAGCTTTATCATAACATATATTAAGAGAAAATTTATTAATCCTTACTTTATCTATTATTTTTGGATTTAATATTTGCCAACCTGTAAATGCATAACTATCAGAGTTATTTCTATATATTTGTGAAGGCATATTAATATTATAAAAAGAGAAATCACCCTTTCCATCATAGCCAATCGATGTTTTTTTATTATCTAGAAGTAATAGAAAATCCATATTTCTAGGCTTAAAATTAGATATGAGTTGGCTTAGAAAATTTTCTGAATGATTAGGTATTATTATTGAGTCTCCATTTATCACTAATATAGGTTTTGATGTATCTTTATTTTTAATGTTTTTTATTGCTCCTCCCGTATCAAGTATTTTTGTTTCATTTACTATATTTATATTCATAGTTTGATTTTTGTATTTATATTCATTTATATATTTTTCTATTTTTTCAGAAAGGTGATGAGTATTAATAAAACAATTTTTTATATTATTTTTTTTTAGTTCTTCCAATATATAATAAAGAATAGGCTTATTATTTATTTTGACTAATGGTTTTGGTGTTTTAAAAGTTAATGGTTGCATTCTAGTTCCAAAGCCTGCCGCTAGAATTATTGCTTGCGATATTTTAGGCTCACTTTTAAACATATATCTTCCTATAAATAGAGTTTATTATTTGGTATATAGTTTTCTATCCAAATAAGAATGTCACTTAATTCGGCTTTTTTAGCAGACTCTAAAAATATTTTCATAGCCTTATTAACTAATTTTAAGTAATGAAGTTTTTTATCTTTTCTTGCAAGCTTAATAAATATTCCTACAATTTTAGCGTTTCTTTGTGCTGTAAGCATATAATAATTCTGCATAAATTCTTTTTTATTGTTAATATTATTTACGTCAATAAATTTTTGAATAGAAATTTCTTTTGTTTTCTTTGAAACGTCTCGTCTTACATCTTCTAGTAAAGATGCTATATCATAAGCTTCATTCCCAATTAAAGCGTCTTGGAAGTCAATTAATCCTATTTTTCCTATATTACTTCTATCAGGAAGCCAAAATAAGTTGTCTGCATGAAAGTCTCTCAATACAAGCTTATTATTATTAAGTTTCTTTAGAATTTTAATCCAAGCTATTTCCCACTCTTTTAAAATATTATCATTTGCTTTTATATTTATTTCTTTAAGATACCATTCAGGGAAAAGATTAACTTCATTTATTAGAAATTTATAATTATATATGGGTAAGTCTATTGTTATATTGGCGTTATGAATGATCGATAAACAATTAATAGCATTCGTATATAGTAATTCTTCTGAAATATTATTTCTAATTGCTTTATTAAAAGTTAAATCACCAAAATCTTCTATTAAAAAGAAACCTTTTTCATGGTTTGTTTTAATTATTTCTGGAGAAGACAGACCAATAGTTCTAAGGTATTTTGATATTTTAATAAACTCATAGTTTCTATTTTCAACGGATTTAGATATCATTAATAATAAATTTTTATTATTAATTCTATAATATCTTCTGTTTGATGCATCTTGAGGAATAGGCTTTATTAAACAATTAGCTAAGTTGTTTTCATTTAAAAAGATATCAACATTTTTTTTATCTGATATTTGAAACATTTAAATATTTATAAATTCTTCAAATTTTTTTGAAATTTCTTTACGGCCTTTAATTTCTACTTCTCTTTTATTATTTTGTAAATCCTTTATTATAATTTCAATTTTCTTATTAGGTATTAAGTGTTCTATTATCTCTGGCCATTCAATCAATATTATTCCTTTATTTAAAGCATCTTCTAGATTTAAATTCCATGCATCAGCAGGTTCATTTAGCCTATACATATCGTAATGCCATATTATATTGTTTTTATAATCATATGTTATGAGCATAGGAAAAGTAGGACTCAAAATTTTATTATTTTTAGTAAGAAAGCTAATAAAAGCTCTGGCTATAGTAGTTTTCCCAGAGCCTAAATTACCTTTAAGACAATATATATCATCTGATTTGCTTATTTGTGCAAGTTTATTTCCGAACTTGATAGTATCTTCAATATTATTTAATAATATTTTCATTATTTTATATGAAAGTACTCCTAATATCTATACTGGTTTGGTTTAAATGGGCCATTAGTACTTAAACCAAGGTATTTTGCTTGTTTTTCATTTAATTTAGTTAATTGCGCTCCGACCTTATCTAAATGCAATAAAGCTACTTTTTCGTCCAGTTCTTTAGGTAAAGTATAAACTCTTTTCTCATAATTATTGTAATTTTCCCATAATTCAATTTGAGCTAGTACCTGATTTGTAAATGAAGCACTCATAACAAAACTCGGATGCCCAGTAGCACAACCTAAATTTACTAATCTACCCTCTGCTAATACTATAATTTTTTTACCATCAGGAAAAGTTACTTGATCTACTTGTGGTTTAATTTCTTCCCATTTATAGTTTTTTAAACTAGATATTTCTATTTCAGAATCAAAGTGCCCAATATTACATATTATGGCTCTATCCTTCATTTCTCTCATATGGTCAATATTTATAACATCACAATTTCCTGTCGCTGTGACAAAAATATCTGCATTTTTAGATGCATGCTCCATAGTAACTACCTCGTAACCTTCCATAGAAGCTTGAAGAGCACATATAGGATCTATTTCTGTAACTAATACTCTTGCACCAGCATTTCTAAGAGAAGCTGCTGAACCTTTACCTACATCACCATATCCCGCCACTACGGCTACTTTCCCTGACATCATTACATCAGTTGCTCTTCTTATTCCATCTACAAGACTTTCTCTACAACCATATAAATTATCAAACTTTGATTTTGTAACTGAATCATTGACATTAATAGCTGGAACTAAAAGACTTTTCTCTTTTTCCATTTCGTATAATCTATGAACTCCTGTAGTAGTTTCTTCACTGAGTCCTCGAATATTTTTTAATAGATCAGGATATTTTTCATGCATAATTTTAGTCAAATCTCCTCCATCATCCAGTATTAAATTTGGTTTCCAGTTATTTGGACCTGTTATAGTTTTTTCTATACAATCCCAAAATTCTTCCTCTGTCTCCCCCTTCCATGCAAATACAGGTATATTATTATCAGCTATAGCGGCAGCTGCGTGGTCTTGAGTAGAAAAAATATTACAAGAAGACCATCTTAATTCTGCCCCTAAAAAT
>JAYGEJ010000071.1:0-2687 GCA_046582425.1 Alphaproteobacteria bacterium | reverse complement strand
AAATAGAGCGTATATAAACTTAAAAAGTTATAAAATATTTTTATAACTTTATACTAGTTTTTATTTTTTTCCGAACAGCCACATAATAATGCCAACCGAAATTAAACCGGCTAGTCCAGCATTACCGAGCTGATTTACAAGCGAAATAACATTTGTTACCACACTTCCGAAAAAAGACATATTGCCTGAACCAACTAGAAGTTGTGCTGCTATAGCAAGAGCTAGTAGCATAATAGCTAATTCAGTTAAGGCACCGATTGTACCTTTTATACTATTTATTAGTGACATATAAAACTCCCCTTGTTTATTAAGTCGATCTACTGTGAAATATTTTTTAGTAAATGTCAATATATAGTAATTTTATTTATTTTTACACAATCCCTAGTTATTTGTGGATAACATTTTTATTGTTTATTGAAATACTTAAATTATATTAGTTATAGTTTCTTTACTTATTTGTTATCTAATATAAAGGAATATTTTAAATGATAAATTTAAAAAAATTACATCACAGTGCATATAGATGTATTGACTCTGAAGAGACTAGAAATTTTTATGAAGATTTTTTAGGTCTTCCTTTAATTAAAGCTTTTGAAATTTCAGAAACTATGACAGGAAAAAAGACAAAAGTATTACATACATTTTATTCTTTAAGCGACTCTTCTTCGTTAGCTTTTTTTGAAATTTTGGATGATAAATTAGAATATAAACGTTGGCATGATTTTGATCTTCATATCGCATTAGAAGTAGAAGAGAGTATTCTGTTGGATTATTTTAAGAAAGGAAAAAATAATAATATAGAAACAAGAGGAATATCTAATCATGGATTTATTAAATCTATTTATTTCAGAGACCCTAATGGCTATGTTATAGAATTAACTACTCCTATAAAAAACTATAAAAACATTTTTAAAGCTAAACCAAGAGAAATTTTAAATAAATGGACTTCTTATAAAAATGCAAATTTTAAATAAATATATATTTATTATATATTGTCTTTTTTCTATTCTTATTTCTGCAAATTATTGCTATGCAGCTGATAATAGTAAATGGCTCAATATAAATAAAAAAGGTATGCAATCTTTTAAGGAAAGAAATTTTGTAGGTTCAGAAAAATTTTATTTAGAAGCTATTGAAGAAGCAAAAAAATCTAATCTTACAGCAGAATTATCGGCCACACTTAATAATCTGGGATTATTAAAAATAGAACTTCTTATGTTTGAAGAGGCTGAGGACTTAATTAATGAATCTTTAAAGCTTCGTCTGCAGTTTTATGGAGTTAATCATAGATATATTGCTCAGAGCTATAATAACCTAGCAAGAGTTTATGAGTCGTCTTTAAGAATTGAGGAGTCAATTGATCTTTATATTAAAGCAATAAATATTTATGAAAATTTAGGTCAGAGATATAATATGTTACTTGCTAGAACATTAATTAATCTCTCAACAGTTCAACTTAAAATTGAAGAACTAGATATTGCACAGATGAATTTAATAAGGGCTTTAAATATATCGAAGAACTTTGGTGAAGATAATTCTTTAAGTTTATCTGCCATGCAAAACCTTGCTGCATTATTTACACAAAGAGGAAATTTTTTAGAAGCTGAAGAAATATATCTTAATTTAATAACAATAAGAAAAAAGCATAAAGTGTCTTCACCTTCTATTTTTGCATCAACATTAAATAATTTAGCATTATTATATAAAAAAAATTGTAAATATGAATCTGCTTTGCCATATTTGTCTAATGCTATTGAAATATGGAATAGTATAAAATTTAATAATTATAAAAATTTAGCTTATAGTTATTATAATCAGGGAGAGTTATATAAAGCTTTAGGTAAATATGAATTATCAGTTCAATCGTTTAAAAAAGGAATAGGGTTACTTAGTAAAAATAAAGAACTTTATTATGATCTATATATTGAGCAAAATTATGGCTTAATTAATTTATATTTAAAATTTGGAAAAATAAATTTAGCAAAAATTTTAATTAAAAATATAAATCTTGATAGAAAAACTAGAGGTTTAAATATAATTTTTATTGAAAAAATTCCAGAAGAAGTCTATGAAGATTGCTCGACATTTAAAACTTAAATTTTATTTATTTTTATTTAAATAATTATTTATTCTTTTTTGAGCTTCCCTTATTTGTTCTGCATTCATTTGCATTGAAAGTGATTCATCTCTTTGGTTAGCAGCTTCTTTAATACCATCGACAGCTGCTAAGGTTAGCCATTTATAAGATTCTATTAAGTTTTTTCTTACTCCTATTCCTAACATATAAAGTGCACCTATACTAGCTTTAGCATTTGAGTTTCCTGAATTAGCAGCTTTTAGCCACCATATTGCTGCTTGCTTATAGTTTTGAGGTTTTCCTTGCCCTGCAAATAATAGCGCACCTAACATTGCTTGGGAATCTGTATGATTCAAATTTGCTGCAATTTCAAACCAGTAAATGGCTTCTGAATAATCAGGAGGCTTTTTATTGTCTAATGCTATTTTTCCTAAAAGATATTGAGAGTTTGTATCTCCATTTTCTGCATTTTTAGATAATATTTCAATTTTAGTTTGTAAATTAGTAGAAGTATCATTTGCAGCAATATTTTTTGATTCGCAAATTATTATTATTATAAGTAACAATGTAAAAGTTAGTATATTAAAATTTATTTTCAAATCTCTCATTA
>JAYGEJ010000098.1:0-2864 GCA_046582425.1 Alphaproteobacteria bacterium | reverse complement strand
ATCATCAAATCTAAAGTCAGCAGACAAATCACAAATTTTAATATGCTTTGGAATATCAGAAAGTATTTTCTGTGTCTTTCCATGAGGTAGGCAAGAAATAACAGCATCTACATGAGAAAAATTAATATCCTCAATTTTTTTTAAATCAGGAAGATTCATACCATTTAAGTGAGGGTAAACCTCCGATATGCTCTTTCCTGCCTTACTATCTGCAGTTAGTTCTATAATATTATAATTATAATTGTTTGCTAGAAGCCTTATTGCTTCTACTCCAGTATATCCACTTGCTCCAAGTATAGCTATATTAGCTCTATTAACTTTATTTTTATTTTCTGACATTTAAATACTCCATCAAAAAAGTTTTAAGTAAAAAAAAAGCGGTTGAAAGTTAACAACCGCTTTAATAAAAGAATAAAAAAAAAATTATCTTTTAGAAAACTGAAAGCTTCTTCTAGCTTTTGGTTGTCCATATTTCTTTCTCTCTACTCGTCGAGAATCTCTTTTAATAAAACCAGCTGTTTTTAAAGCTCCTCTTAATTCTGGTTCATAAAAAGATAAAGCTTTACTTACTCCATGCCTTAAAGCACCCGCTTGCCCTGTATGTCCGCCCCCTATAACAGAACAATGTATATCATAAGTTTCTTTTCTTTCTACTAATTCAAGAGGTTGAGATATTATGATTCTATGAGTTTCTCTTTTAAAATATTTATCTACTTCAATACCATTAACTATAATTTTTCCTGAACCTAACTTCATCCATACTCTTGCTATAGAAGATTTTCTTTTTCCTGTAGCATAGCTTCTTCCAAGCTTATCAATTTTTGGCGTATTATCTTGATTCACAATTTCTTCCACTGAATCATCTTTAGGAGTCTCAGTTGCAATTACGTTTTCATCTATATTTATCATTTATTATCTCTTTTATTTTTACTATTCATTACTGAAATATCTACAGGTTTAGGTTTCTGAGCCTCATGAGGATGAGTTTCACCGGTATATATATGTAATTTTTTTAATTGTTCTCTTCCAAGAGGTCCTTTAGGAATCATTCTTTTAACTGCTAATTCAAGAGCTTTTTGAGGTTTTTTACTTTCTAAAATTTGTCCATATGTTTCTGATTTAATTCCTCCAGGATAACCAGTATGCCAGTAATGTATTTTGTTATCTGATTTTTTTCCTGTAAGTAAAACTTTTTCTGCATTAATTACAACAACATTATCTCCACAATCCAAACTAGGTGTGAAACTTGGTTTATGCTTTCCTCTCACATAATTAGCAATGATTACTGATAACCTTCCTAAAACAAGGTTCTCTGCATCAATTAATAACCATTTTCTATCTATATCAGACGGACGAGCTATGTAGGTCTTCATAATACTTTTCTTTCAAAAAACGTTTAAACAAATAATAAAAACGGAGTATGCCTAAAAGGAGCAAACTGTCAATATTTGTAATCAAAAATCATAAAATAAATTTTATTTTTAAAAATATATTAATATAGCAATTATGATATATTAAAAATATATTATTACAAAGAATAGCATATTGGATATAAAATGTCTTTAGATATAAATAATCTTCTCAATTATGAAGAAAAGAATACAATAGCAATATTAACCCTCAATCGACCTAAACAACAGAACGCACTTTCTACAGACTTAATGCGTGCATTGATATCTAAACTAGATGAAATAAAAAATAATAAAAATATTAAAGTTGTAACTTTGTTTGCTAATGGAAATAATTTTTGTGCAGGACATGATCTCAAAGAATTAAAATTAGATAAAAGTGAAAAAAGGTTTAAAGAAATTTTTAGACTTTGTAGTCAATTAATGACTAGAATTGTAAAATTACCTAAACCTGTGATAGCTGGAGTTCAAGGAATTGCAACAGCAGCAGGTTGTCAACTAGTAGCGAGCTGTGATTTAGCTATAGCTGCAAATAATGCTAGGTTTGCTACACCTGGCGTAAATATAGGGTTATTTTGTTCTACACCTATGGTTGCAGTATCAAGAAATGTAAGCAGAAAGCGTACCATGGAAATGCTTTTGATGGGTGATTTCATTAATGCAAATAAAGCTTTAGCTTTTGGTTTAATTAATAATGTAGTGAAAGATGAAAAACTTAAAGATGAGACTCTAAAGATTGCAAAAAATATAGCTACAAAATCTACTGCTACTGTAGCAATAGGTAAAGAAGCTTTTTATAAACAATTAGAAATGGGTTTGGAAGATGCTTATGCATATACAAGTAAAGTTATGAGCTCTAATATGTTAGAAAAAGATGCTCAAGAAGGAATATCTGCTTTCATTGAAAATAGAGACCCCATTTGGTCTGATAAATAAAGTTTTAAAAATGAAAAACAAATTAACTTGTACTTATGATGACCAATATATTAGAAATATTTTAGATAATACTAAGAATATAGCAATGATTGGACTCAGTTCATCTTGGCAAAGACCATCTTACTTTGTAGCCAAATATTTATTAGATAGAGGTTATAAAGTATTTCCAGTAAATCCAAAAGAAGCTGGAAAAAAAATTTTAAATCAAAAAGTATATTCAAGTATTTTGGAAATTAATGAAAAAATAGATATGGTTGATATATTTAGAAAATCATCAGATATAGATATTTTAACAAATGATATATTAAAAATTAAGCCTAGTACGATTTGGCTTCAAATAGGGGTAATTAACTATAAAATAGATACTCTTGCAAAAACAAATAAAATTAATGTTGTCATGGATAGGTGTCCTAAAATTGAATATAGCCGTTTATCTGGAGAATTAGGATGGGCTGGAGTTAATTCAGGTACATTTTATAATAAAAGACGAATAATTAGATCAATTATTAAATAGAAGGT
>JAYGEJ010000062.1:0-3914 GCA_046582425.1 Alphaproteobacteria bacterium | reverse complement strand
CCTACTAAACTCATCCAACTAAATAATAACAGAAGTATCAATAAAATCCAAAAAGATGGAGTAATTATAGACCCAACTATTATAAGTAAATATAAAACTGGCATTCCTGCCCATATTTCTATAAAACGTTGACCTAATAAGTCAGTTAGTCCACCTAAATATCCTTGAATGGCTCCAAAAGTTATCCCAATTATTGAAGAGAAAATTGTTAGTAAAAATCCAAATAAAATAGAAATTCTAAAACCATATATTAAACGGGCTAATACATCTCTCGCTTGATCATCAGTTCCTAGAAGATTTTCAAAACTTGGAGGAGAAGGAGCTGGAACATCTAAATTATAATTAACCGTTTGGTGATTAAATGTTATTAAAGGCCAAACTAGCCAACCTTTTTCTTTTATTAAGTCAGTTACAAAAGTATCTTTATAATCAGCTGTAGTTTCAAAGTCACCTCCAAAAACAGTTTCCGCATAATTTTTAACTACAGGGAAATAAAAATTATTATCATATTTTATTAATAAAGGTTTATCATTAGCTATAAATTCTGCGGGCAAAGTAAGAATTAACATTAATAGTAATATATAAAAAGAATAGAGGCCTCTTTTATTGTTTTTAAAATTTAGTATTTTTCTTTTATTAATTTCTAACATTTTTATTTTTATCTTTTATCAAAGTCTATTCTAGGGTCTACAAAAGTCATTGCTATATCTCCTATGATATTCATAAAAAGGCCTAGAAGAGTAAAAAAATATAAAGTAGCAAACATGATTGGGTAATCTCTATTAATTGCTGCTTCAAACCCAAGTAGGCCCAAGCCATCTAATGAAAAAATGATTTCTGTTAATAGTGCTCCTGTAAACAATATACTTATAAAGGCAGTAGGAAACCCAGCGATTACAATTAGCATGGCATTTCTAAAAACATGTCTATATAAAATTTTATTTTCAGTATTACCTTTAGATCTAGCGGTAAGAACATATTGAAGATTTATTTGATCAAGAAAAGAATTTTTAGTTAACATAGTAAGACTTGCGAATCCTCCTATTACAAGAGAAAAAATAGGCAGAGCAAGATGCCACATATAATCTAATATCTTTTCTATACTATTTAGTTCATTCCAATTATCTGATATTATTCCTCTTAAAGGAAAAATATCTAGGTACCTTCCACCTGCAAATAGTATGATTAGTAATATAGCAAATAGGAATGAAGGAATAGCATTTCCAATTATTACTACTGCACTAGACCATATATCAAATTTTTTACCATCATTAACAGCTTTGAAGATTCCTAATGGAATGGATATTAAGTATATAAGTAAAGTTGTCCATAAACCTAAAGAAATTGAGACCGGTAGTTTTTCTAAAACTATATCTATAACTTTTCTATCTTGAAAAAATGAATTACCAAAATTAAAAGTTAAATAATTTTTTATCATTTTTAGGAATCTAATATGTGCAGGTTGATCAAATCCATACATTTTTTCAATTTCTTCAATTATACTAGGGT
The DNA here is from genome assembly GCA_046582425.1 of Alphaproteobacteria bacterium. Lineage (GTDB taxonomy): Bacteria > Pseudomonadota > Alphaproteobacteria > TMED109 > TMED109 > TMED109. The sequence continues at coordinate 2,405 of JAYGEJ010000062.1, read as the reverse complement.
CAAGGCCTTGGGCACCAACATATTTACTATTTGATGACAGAAAACTACTTTGGGACTCAATAGCATCTTTATTACCTCCGGATACTCTCTCAGTTGCCCCTACATCTATGCCTTGTAATCTTGCAATGGTATTTTCTACTGGGCCACCTGGAGCAAACTGAATAATAATAAAGTTTAATAACATAATTCCAAAAAGAGTAGGGATTATTAGAAGTAAACGTCGTAAAAAGTAAGATGCCATTTTAATTTATTTTTTTTATTGTTGATTATTTATTATACCACCAGGTTTCTGGAAAACCTAAACTATATTTTGTTAAGTTATCAGGCCTTTTTATCTTATTCCAATAAGCAATTCTCCAAATTTTTATATGCCAATGGGGAATTACATAATGGTTATGTAATAAAATTCTATCTAATAATTTTGTATAAATAATTAATTTTTCTCTATTTGGTGCTTGAATTATTAGATCTATTAGTTCGTCAATAGTTTTATTTTTAATACCAATCCAGTTCGCGCTTCCATTTATATTAGCACTTTCAGAAGACCAAAAATTCCTTTGTTCATTTCCTGGGTTTAAGCTTTGTCCTCTAGCCATTACAACCATATCAAAATCATAACTATCAAGTCTATTTTTATACTGTGCTGTATCAACAATTCTAATATTTGCTTCTACTCCGAGCTTCTTTAAATTTTTTATAAAAGGCCCTACTATTCTTTCAAATGCTGGACTAATAAGAAGAATTTCAAATTTTATCTGCCTTCCATCTGAATCTTTTAAAATTCTATTCTCTAATTTATAATTTGCTTTTTTTAGAATTTGCATCGCTTTTCTTAGGTTTGGCCTATTGTTACCAGACCCATCAGTTTTACCGGGATTATAAAATTCAGTAAGAATCTCCTTTGGAACATTATTTTTTAGTTTTTTAATAGTCATTATTTCTTCCTTTGATGGAAGACCTAATGATGCAAGGTCAGAATTAGAAAAATAAGAAATACTTCTGATATATTGTCCATAAAATAATGTTTTATTTGTCCACTCAAAATCAAATGCTAATGCTAATGCTTTTCTTAGTTCAAGATTTTTAAAAATATCTTTTCTCATATTATAAATAAACGCCTGCATACCTTGAGGAAGTTCATGATCTATTTCTTCTTTTATAAATGCAGTATTATTTTTTAAATCATTATAGGCCGTTGCCCACTCTTTTGAAATATTTTCTGAGCGAAAATCATATTCACTAGCTTTTAGTGCTTCTATCATAACGTTGCTGTCTCTATAGTAATCGTAATGAATTTCATTAAAATTATTATGCCCTATATTTACAGGTAACTTTTGTGCCCAATGATCTTTTATTCTTTCATAAGTTATATTTTTTCCTAAATGGACTTCTTTAATTTTATATGGACCAGAACCTAGAGGAATATCTAATACTGAGGAGTCAAAATTTTTATCTTCCCAAAAATGTTTGGGCAGAATTTTCATTTGTCCTATAATGATTGGTAGTTCTTTATTATTATCATTTTTAAAGTTAAATTTAATGGTATATTTATCAATAATTTCTATGCTTTTAATATCTGAATAATATGATTTATAAGAAGGGTGCCCTTCTTTTAAAATAATATTAAATGTCCATTCAATATCATATGAAGTAATAGGATTATTATCATGCCATACAGCATTTTGATTAAGAAAAAATGTAATAGAAGTATTATCTTCTGAAACTTTCATTCCTTTAGCTATTAATCCATATGCAGTTAAAGGTTCATCTAGGGATGTAACTAAAAGACTTTCATAAATATTATCTAACCCAATTGCAGGTAAACCTTTAAGAATAAACTGATTTAATGAATCAAAGGTTCCTCTTTCTGCTAACTTTATACTTCCTTTTTTTGGTGCATTAGGGTTTACATAATCAAAATTTTTAAAATTATTTTTATATTTAATTTCATTAAATACTGAAATGGCATGATCATAGTTTTCATCAGAAGCTATTGATACATTAATATTCAAAAATAAAAATATTACAATTATATATTTTTTATTAAAAACCATGATATTTATTTAAGTAATTTATTTAAGGCTTTGCAAGTATTTAATTACATTTGCTCTATCTTCACCTTTTTTTATACCTACATAACTCATTTTAGTTCCAGGAGCCCATTCTTTTGGTTTTTTTAAGAAAGAATCTAAATTATTATTATCCCATTTACCAGTTTTAGACATAAGAGCTTTTGAATATTTAAAGCTTTCTATTGAAGCAACTTCTCTCGATTGAATGTTATAAAGATTAGGGCCTATTTTATTAGGTCCATCTATTTCAAAAGAATGACAAGCAACACACTTTTTTGAGAATTTTTTTCCTTCATCAACGTTAGCAGATAATAATCTCTCTTCTATATCAAG
>JAYGEJ010000049.1:0-7660 GCA_046582425.1 Alphaproteobacteria bacterium | reverse complement strand
ATTGATTAATATGTCTATTTATTAATTTTTTTTCCATAGAGTTCTAGTCTATGATCAACTAATTCAAAACCCAGCTCATCTGCAATTTTTTTTTGGATAGAGTCAATTTCATTATTTGAAAATTCATAAACATCACCACTTTCTATATCAATTAAATGGTCATGATTAGATTCTTGAATTGGCTCATATCGAGACCGACCATCCTTAAAATCATGCTTTTCTATTACACCATATTCCTCAAATAATTTAACTGTTCGGTAAACTGTGGCTATACTAATATTTTTATCTTTTTCTGATGCCTTTAAATAGATTAGTTTCACATTTAAAAGGTGGTATATTGAAATACCTAGAAAATGTTCCTAAGAAAAAAAGTTTATGGAATGGAGAATGTTTTGTATTTGACCAAAGAGTTTCTGTTGCAGAAGAACTAAAGCCTGGCTCATATTTAATGTGTCATGGATGTAGAATGCCACTCAAACCAGAAGATACTAAACTAAAATCATATATTCATGGAGTTTCATGTAAATATTGCCATAATACAAAAAGTACAGAAAGTAAAAAAAGGTATGCAGACAGACAAAAGCAAATTGATTTAGCAATAAAAAGAGGGGAAAAACATATTGGAAGCAAGCCTATAGCACCCTCATCAATAAACTGGAAAGCTAATGGATAAAAAGCCAATTTTATATTCTTTTAGAAGATGTCCATATGCAATGCGAGCTAGAATATTTATTATATTATGTGAAATTGAAGTTCAATTAAGAGAAGTGCTATTAAGAGATATTCCAATAGAAATGATAAATATTTCTCCTAAAGCAACTGTTCCCGTTCTACTTCTAAATGATGGTTCAGTTTTAGAAGAAAGTTTAGATATTATGAATTGGGCAATTGATTACAATGATAAATATCATCTAAAAAAGTCAAAATTAAATAATATTAATATACACAATGAAATAATAAATAAATTTGATGGTGACTTCAAATTTCACCTTGATAGGTATAAATATAATAGCCGATATGATATTAATGAAAATGTTAAATCAAAAGAAACTCATCGAGACGAAGCATTAAAAATTATATATATAATTGAGAAACTACTTACGAATAACAATCTTTGGTTATTTGGAAATAATCCAAGTTATTTAGATATAGCTATTCTTCCTTTTATAAGACAATATAGAATAGCAGACATGAAATGGTTTGATGAAAAAATGCCATGCAAAAATGTTCATGCTTGGCTAATGAGGTTTTTAGAATGGGATATATTTAATCAAATTATGGTAAAAAATAAACCTTGGTTAAATAAAGATACGCCTATATATTTTGGCTTAAATTAATTTAAGTTTATGGAGAAAAGAGATTCTATAATATTTAAGACAATATTAGGAAATATAAAAATTTTTTCTACAAACGAAAAAGTAGTTTTAATCAAGCTAACAAATAAAAAAATAAAAAATTCAACTTCTGAAATTTTAAATAAGTCCAAAAAACAAATAAAAGAATATTTATTAGGAAATAGAACTATCTTTAATCTAGATAATAAGCCTGAAGGTAGTATATTTCAAAAACGTGTATGGAAACAATTATCTTTAATACCCTACGGCAAAACTGTTTCTTATCTAACATTATCTAATATACTGGAGACCTCCCCAAGAGCTATAGGAAATGCTTGTGGAAAAAATCCTTTATTAATAATTGTTCCGTGTCATAGAGTTATATCAATACAAGGTAAATTAACTGGGTTTTCTGCATTAGGAGGGATAGAAACTAAAGAAAAACTATTGAAACTTGAGTCTATTAAAATTTAAGTATTTTATCTCTTAAACTTGCTATAAGGACAAACCAATAAAAACGTACCCTACCAAAAAAAGTTTTACTTGATTTCAGGTCTTCATATTTGTTAAGTCCACATTCAGTTTTAATAAATTTATTCATAGGCATAATATATCATAAACTATTTATATTTTGAAGGTGGTTGAGGATTATTTTTAGGATTAGTATCATGCTTACTAATTCTTAAAAGTGTTTCTTTATCTACTAATTTTGCCAGGTCTCTTTCTATATTATCAGCTAGAATTCTAGGGTAAACCTCCTCTGAGTTTATATATACTGTATACGAGTTGTTATATTTTTCTATCTTTCCTTCTTTAGCTAAAGAATCTTTAGTCCATTGGTATAAAGGATAGTTATCTATGCCATTTTTTTCAGCCTCCATAACGTAGCCCATAAATCCATCATATTGACTAAGTAAATTTGCATTATGTTTATCTAAAACTAATAATAATTTATCTTTTTTTTTAGAAATATTGTTGCCTCTATAAACACCTGAAAATTCAGAGGAAAAGTATATTCTTATTTGATATAACCATTTTTTCGTCATTAAAAAATCCTATAAAACACAAATTTATATGCTTATATTTACTTTTATTGTTATCAAGTAGATCATTATATTTTAAATTATTTTATTTTAATATTAGCATAATTATTAGAAAACCATTTATATGCTTGTTCTAATCCAACTTTTAGTTCTATCTTAGAGGTCCATCCTAATTTAGAAATTTTCTTAATGTCCATAACTTTTCTAGACATTCCATCTGGATAATTTTTATCAAATTTAATTATACCATGCCAACCAGCAATTTTTTTTATTATATTAGCAAATTCAATTATTGAAATTTCTTTTCCCGTTCCTATGTTAATATGCTCATAATCACTATAATTTTCCATAAGAAATAAAAGTCCTTCTGCCAAATCATCCACATGCATAAATTCTCTAAGTGGTTTTCCACTTCCCCATAATACAACTTCATCTTTATTCAATTCTTTTGCTTTATGAAATTTAGAAATTAAAGCTGCTACAACATGGCTATTTTCTGGATGAAAATTATCACCTGGTCCATATAAATTAGTTGGCATAACGGATATATAATCAACATCATATTGTTTTCTATAAAATTGACACAGTTTAATACCTGCAATTTTAGCTATAGCATAGGCTTCATTTGTAGGTTCTAATTCTCCAGTAAGAAGTGCATTTTCTTTTATTGGTTGTTTTGCTTCCCTTGGATATATACAACTAGAACCTAAGAACATAAATTTTTTAATTTTATGTTTAAAAGAATTTGATATTACTGAATTTTGTATTGCTAAATTATCAAATAAAAAGTCAGCAGGATACAAACTATTTGCTAAAATTCCTCCTACCTTAGCTGCAGCTAAAAAAACCGTATCTGGTTTGTTTTCATCAAACCATTCATCAACTTCTATAGTTTTTTTAAGGTCTAATTCATTAGAAGTAGCGGTTAAAATTTCACAATCAATTTTTTTTAAAAGCCTAACTAATGCACCGCCCACCATTCCATTATGTCCCGCAACAAAAATACGTTTACCATTTAATGAAAACTTTTTAGATTTGGGCTTAATCAACCATCAATCCCAAAACGTCTGGTTTCTTGTTCGAGCTCAACAGTTTTAAGATCTTCATTTACCATTTCTTTAACTAACTCTTCAAATTTAATTTTAGCTTTCCAACCTAATATTTTTTGAGCTTTTGAAGAATCTCCCATTAAATAATTTACTTCTGTAGGCCTGAAATATCTTTTATCTACTTCAATTAATTCTTTTTTAGTGTTTTTACTATAACCTATTTCATTTACTCCAGTGCCTTTCCATTCTATTACCTCATTTATTTGTAAAAAAGCAGTTTCTATAAATTCTCTTACAGTATTGGACTCACCTGTCGCTAGCACATAATCATCTGCTTTATCTTGTTGTAACATCATCCACATACCTTCAACATAATCTTTTGCATGCCCCCAATCTCTTTTAGCTTCTAAATTGCCTATATAAAGTTTATCTTGTAATCCTAGTTTTATAGCAGCTACTGCTCTAGTAATTTTACGTGTTACAAAAGTTTCTCCACGAACTGGGCTTTCGTGATTAAATAATATTCCATTACAAGCAAATATGTCATAAGCAGACCGATAATTAACTGTAATCCAATATGCATATAATTTAGCTGCGGCATAAGGTGATCTAGGAGAAAATGGAGTATCTTCATTTTGAGGAATACTCGATGTATTGCCATATAATTCAGAAGTTGATGCTTGATAAAATTTAACTTTTTTTGTCAAGTTTAGTAGCTTAATAGCTTCTAATAAACGAAGTGTACCTAAGCCATCAGCATTAGCTGTATATTCTGGGGTTTCAAAGCTAACCTGAACATGGCTTTGTGCAGCCAGATTGTAGACTTCATCTGGATTTATTTTTTGCATTAAACCTATTAAATTAGTAGCATCAGTCATATCTCCATAATGCAGGTAAAATTTAACATCCTCTGAATGCGGGTCTTGATACAAATTATCAATTCTACTTGTATTAAATGAAGAGGAACGTCTTTTTATTCCATGAACTTCATAACCTTTTTTCAAAAGAAACTCAGCCAGATAAGCACCGTCTTGTCCAGTAATACCAGTTATTAGAGCAATTTTATTTTTCATATTTAGACTATATAATTTATATAATAATATGTGAAGATAATATAAATATTAGTTTAATTCTATTATTAGAATCAAACTAATATTTATAATTTCTTTCCAGAATGAATCATTGCGTCTAGATTATCTGGCTGTATTTCAATCCAACTAATAAAACATGAATTACTTCCCATTAAAACATACCAATTAGACTGCTCATAATTAGGCCATACAACAACTGTATCAATTTTATTTATTAAATCTAAATTAGGTTCTAAATTATTAATTTTATATCCATCGATAAAATTAATGAGGGTTTTATTAATGATCTTAAACGGTATAATATGAGGCATTTCTTTCTTGCCTTTACTCAGAGTACCTTCAAAAGATTGGCATGTTTTTTCTGATTTTATTATATAATCTTGGTCGGATAAGGGAATAGTATCCCATTTCGCAACATATCCAGCAGGAACTTTCTCAGCATATAAGTTTAGACAATATAAAAAGCATATTGATAAATAGATTATAATTCTCATAATAAATTTCCTGTAATAATTTTTATTTAACCACTTTTAAATGATTCGGTCTATTTACATTAATTTCTTCTTTTTTATTTATTTTATTATCTTTTTTTTTAATTTTAACTAAATTATTTAATATATTTTGCCATGTTGTCCCTATTCTTTTAAATCTTATATATAAATTTTTATTACTTCTAATTTTGTCTGAAAATTCGTTAAACTGTTGTTCTAGATCATTTATAATTTCCTCATTTTCAATATTTTTATCTTTTTCATTTATTTCTATTACAAAAATTTTTTTCATATTAACTCTTTTTTATTTTTGAGAATGATAATCATTCTCATTGACATTATATTTATAATAAGATATATATTCATATATAAGGACAATATTAGTTTCCTCCCAAGAAAGTAATAAACCTTATATTTAATTCGAGAGTAAGTGAGTACCTCCATTTACTCTCGTTTAAATTATCTTCCTAAATCAAGATCCTTATATTTAACATCTTCTACTAACTCACCTGTCACATTATAAATACTTCCAAAAGCCTCATCATTTGGCTGATCTATATTCACAACTCCGTTAATACCTATAGGTTGATACATATGTCTTATTCTAATAGGTTTATCAAAACGTACCATAAGCATTTGATTAGGCGGTGGCGGTGGAACATGCATACACATTCCAGCTGAAGGCACTAAAACAAATTCTGTCACAGTTTCTGCCTCCCCAAAATCAACATCTAATGGAACCATAAAACCAGTTAATCTAATATTTATACCGTTCAACTCTGAAACTGTAGCTAAGCCAGCTTCTTCTACTGCCCTTAAAAAATCTGGATCACTCCACATTTCATCAGTAACGCCACCTTCTGGAACAAAATCAAATGCATCCGCTGGTAATAAGTCTGTCCAAGTTATGGGCAGAACTGATGTTTCAGAAGTAATTTCAATAGTATCATCAGCATATAAGACTGAACATGCTAAAGAAATAGATACAAAAATAAAAACTATAAATTTCATCTCATACTCCCTATATTAAATTCTACTATTATTCAATTTTCTAATTAATACTATAAAAATAGTCACAATAACATAAGTTACAACCAATATTGGTCCTGCAGGTAAATCTAATATTACCGAAAATAAAATTCCTAAAATTACTGAAATTAATCCACTTAACCAAGCTGTTCTATATGGATTCTTAGTATTTAAAGCAGTTAATGCAGGTAAAATAAGGCTAGCAAAAACGACATACACTCCAACTAGCTGCACTGAAGATGTTATTGCTAAGGAAAATAATATATAAAAACTAATACCATTTAAATTTATTGGTAAAAACCATAAAACTAGTATTAAAATATAAATAGGTAAATGTATAAATACATCATTCCATGAAATAAATAACATTTGTCCAGAAAGTAAGTGACGTATTTCCTCTCCACCAGTGGGATGATCAGATAATAATAAAATAGATATAGAAGCAGCAAGAATAAAACTAACTCCTATAATTGCTTCTTGTTGTGATTTAATTTTGTTTTCTATTATTTTAAAGAAAAAAGCTGCCATAAGTGCAAAAGTTAATGCAACTATTTGTGCTAACCAGATAAAATTATCATTAAAATATAAATTTGATATTAATAACCCTAAACCAGCAATTTGCGCTACAGCTAGATCAATAAATATTATACCTCTTTTTAAGACCTCTATTCCTAAAGGTGCATGTGTAACAGTTATAATCAGGCCAGCAAGCAAAGCTGGCCCAATAATACTTAAAATCTCGCTACTTATCATATAATGCATTTTGTAAAATTTTAATTGAACTATCAAATAGTGCAAATAAATTATTACTTTCTTCATTACCTCCTATTGTGTAGGGTAAAGTTACAACTGGCATTTGAGTTTTTTCAGATAACCATATTGCACCATCTTTAGGATCGTATGGTGATATAACTATTATATCAGCTGGATTACTATTAATATTTTGTAATATGCCTTTAAGATGAGAAGCTGTAGGTGGGATACCTGGTTTAACTTCTAGTGAAGCAATTTCATCTAACTCCATCCAATTAAATAAATAGTCAAAAGATTTATGATGTATAATTATTTTTTTACCTTTAATATTAGATATTTCTTTATTCCATATAGAAATAGATTTTTTCCACTTATTAATAAAATTATTATACTGTTCTTGATAATAAGACTTATTAGTTGGATCAATTAAAGCTAGCCTTCTATTTAATTCTTTTGCTACTAAAAGAATATTATTAGGATCTAAATGTATATGAGGATTTCCCTCTGGATGAACATCGCCATGACTTCGGTCTATCTTCTCTGGAATATCTATAACAGGAGTATATTCTGAAGCAATAAAATAGCCTAATTTACCAGGCTGAACTGTCTTGTTAGCTTTCTGTAATAATATTGGCAACCACCCTACTTCTAAACCTGCTCCTGAGCAAAAAATCAAGCCTGCACGCCTTATTTTAGCAATTAAGCTGGGCCTTGCCCTAATATGATGAGGATCTTGCTTTGCATGAGTAGCTGATATAGCTTTAACTTTTTCACCACCTATTTCTTCAGCAAGTGATTTCCATTCTGGTTCACATGCAAATATATTTAATTTATCATTTGCTAATAATGATGACGAAAATATAAATTGTG
>JAYGEJ010000130.1:0-13406 GCA_046582425.1 Alphaproteobacteria bacterium | reverse complement strand
TATTAATTCTTTTTGTAGTATATTTATTTATAAGTTTAAACATTTTTTACATATCATTTTAAGGAGTTATATTTTGCTAATAGCTGGTAATTGGAAGTTAAATTGTAATTTAACACAAGCTATTGCATTGTCTTCATCAATTTTTGATTTATTAAGTAATAAGAAAATATTGTCCGAAGTAGCATTATTTCCTCCTGTAATTTATATAGATACTATAAAAAAAATGATTAATAATGAAAAAGTTAGTATTGGTGCACAAGATTGTAGTATGAATTTATCTGGAGCCTTTACAGGCGAAGTATCTGCTCCAATGTTATTAGATATAGGATGTAAATACATCATAGTAGGCCATTCAGAGAGAAGAAATGGTAAAGATGAGTCAAATAAGGATGTATGTTTAAAAGCTAAAAATGTTATTGATAATAAAATGATTCCAATAATATGCGTTGGAGAGTCATTAAAAGATAGAGAAGCTGGAAACGCGTTACAATTTATTGAGTCTCAATTAAAAGAATCTATTCCAATAAATACAGAAAATAGAGAATTTATTATAGCATATGAACCTATTTGGGCTATTGGTTCAGGAAAAATACCTACTATAGACTCTATCAATGAAATACTTAATATGATAAGACAATGGTTATTAAATAATGGTATAAGAAATAATACTAAAATTTTATATGGAGGCTCTGTTAATAAAGGCAATACAAAAGAACTCTTTTCCTGTAAAAATCTAGGTGGATTGTTAATTGGAGGAGTATCTTTAAAAGCTGAAGAGTTTTCTGAAATATGTTTAATGGCGGGTTAACTTTATAAATACAGAATAGGAATAAAAATGGCAGATATAGTTTTGGCAATTCATGTGCTTTTAGCATTAGGTTTAATTGTTTTTATTTTACTTCAAAGAAGTGATGGAGGGGCTCTAGGAGGATTAGGAGGAGGAATGTCTTTAAGTGGAATTATGGGTAGTCAAGGGTCTGCAAATTTCTTAACTAGAATAACAGCCATTTTTGCAGCTCTTTTTATGATTACAAGTTTAATTCTTGCTGTTATGGAAAGTAGATCTAAGGATAGTAATTCAATAATTTTAGATGGTTCTTTGGATAGTGAGATTAATAGTCCATTGATAAAGATTGATGAAGATATAGAAAACCCTATACCACCAAAAGCTGAATAATATATGAAACAATATTTATCAGAAACATTGTTAAAGGTGTTTTATGGCAAAGCCTAGATATATATTTATAACAGGTGGAGTTGTTTCTTCTTTAGGGAAAGGTATATCAGCTTCAGCTATTGGAGCTCTTCTACAAGCCAGAGGATATGCTGTAAGAATTAGAAAATTAGACCCATATATTAATGTAGACCCTGGAACTATGAGCCCATATCAGCATGGTGAAGTTTTTGTAACTGATGATGGAGCAGAAACGGATTTAGATCTAGGACACTATGAGAGGTTTACTGGTGTTCCAGCAAAACAAAGTGATAATATAACTACAGGTAGAATTTATCAAAATGTAATTAATAATGAAAGAGAAGGGAATTATTTAGGCAGTACAGTGCAAGTGATTCCTCATGTTACAGATGAAATTAAGTCTTTTATTACAAAAGATATTGTAGATTGTGATTTTGTATTAGTAGAAATCGGCGGAACTGTTGGTGATATAGAAAGCCTGCCTTTTTTAGAAGCTATACGACAATTTGGTAATGAGATAGGTAAAAATAGAGCAATCTATATTCATTTAACTTTAGTTCCATATATATCTACTTCTAACGAGCAAAAAACAAAACCTACTCAACATTCAGTTAAAGAATTGAGAGAAATTGGTATACAGCCAAATATACTTTTATGCAGATGTGATAGGTCAATTGAAGAAAATGAAGTAGATAAGATTGCTTTATTTTGTAACGTAAAGTCTGAAGATGTTATTCAAGCATTAGATGTTAAAAATATATACAATGTACCACTAGTTTACCATAAAGAGAAATTAGATATTCAAGTTTTAAAACATTTTAGTATAAGCCCTAATAAAATAAATTTATTAAAATGGAAAAAAATTGTTCAAACTGCAAATAATGTACAAAGAAATATTAACATTGGAATTGTAGGAAAATATACAGATCTTCCTGATGCATATAAATCATTAAATGAGGCTCTTGTTCATGGTGGATTGGGAAATAATATAGGAATTAATATTGATTGGATAAATTCTGAAGACTTAAATAGTAAATCTTTGAAATCCAAATTTAAAAATATTAATGGAATTATTGTTCCTGGTGGTTTTGGAGAAAGAGGTATATCTGGTAAGTTAAAAGCAATAAAATATGCTCGTTCAAATAAAGTACCTTTTTTAGGGATTTGTCTAGGATTACAATTGGCAGTTATAGAATTTTCTATAAATGTATTAAAAATTAAGAATGCTAACTCATCAGAGTTTGTTGATACTGAAAATAATGTTATTGGATTATTAACTGAATGGTATAAAGACGGAAAAAAAGAGGTAAGATCAAAGGCCTCAGAAGTTGGAGGAACCATGAGATTAGGTTCTTATCCATGTAAATTATCTAAGACCTCGTTAGCTTATCAAATTTATAAAAAAACTATTATTAATGAAAGGCATAGGCATCGCTATGAGGTTAATACTAGTTTTGAAGATAGATTAAAAGATAAAGGTATGGTGTTTTCTGGTAAATCTCCGGATTCTAAATTACCTGAAATTATAGAAATATTAGATCATCCTTGGTTTATAGGAGTTCAATTTCATCCAGAATTGAAATCTAGACCATTTATGCCACATCCCATATTTAAATCTTTTATATCAGCAATAAAAAAAAGTAAGTAATTACAATGAGTAATATAGATAAAGATGTAAAAGTTAAAAATTTTATTATAAATAATAATAAGCCTTTTACTATAATTGCAGGGCCTTGCGTTATAGAAAATCGTGATCATGCTCTAAAAACAGCTAATAAGATTAAGGATATATGTAGTTCATTAGGATTAAACTTTATTTATAAATCTTCATTTGATAAAGCCAATAGAACTTCTTTAAATTCTTCAAGGGGGCCAGGTATTCATGAATCATTAGAAATATTTAATGAAGTAAAAGAAAAAATAGGATGCCCAATTATAACAGATGTTCATGAAAAAGAACAAATTGATATTATGGCTAAAGTTGCAGATGTAATTCAAATTCCTGCTTTTTTATGCAGACAAACAGATTTATTAGTAGAATCAGCTAAATCAAATCTTCCAGTTATGGTTAAAAAAGGTCAGTTTTTAGCTCCTTGGGATATGAAGAATGTTGCAGATAAATTAACCCAGAATGGAGATGGTGGGGTTTTGATATGCGAAAGAGGAGTAAGTTTTGGATATAATACTTTAGTATCAGACTTTAGATCGATACCTATATTAAAAAATTTAGGCCATCCAGTAGTTTTTGATGCAACACATTCAGTTCAACAGCCAGGAGGTTTAGGTGATAAGTCTAGTGGGCAAAGAGAATTTGTACCAACTCTTGCTAAAGCTGCATCAGCTATAGGAGTTGCTGCCATATTTATTGAAACTCACGAAAGTCCAGATGATGCACCTAGTGATGGGCCAAATATGTGGCCTCTTGATAAACTTAAAAGCCTTTTAGAGGTTTTAGTTAGTCACGATAATATTGCAAAGAAATTAAATTAATAAGGTTAATACAATGACAACTATAAAAAAAGTTATAGGAAGAGAAATTATTGATAGTAGAGGAAATCCGACATTAGAAGTTGATGTAATATTAGATAATGAAATTTCAGGTAGAGCTTCAGTTCCTTCTGGTGCTTCAACTGGTGCATATGAGGTAATAGAAAAAAGAGATAATGATTTTAGGTATTGTGGTAAAGGAGTAAAACAAGCTGTAAAAATAGTAAATAATCAAATATCTAATGCTTTGATAGGTCATAGTTGCTTAGAGCAAGCTGTTATAGATGATATTTTAATAAAACTTGATGGTACTAAAAATAAAAATAAATTAGGAGGCAATAGTATTTTAGGTGCTTCTTTAGCTTGTTCTAGAGCTGCAGCTAATAGTAAAAATATTCCGTTGTATCTTAATATTGGTGATAAGTCATCAGTTACATTGCCTATTCCTTTTATGAATATTATTAATGGTGGTGCTCATGCAAATAATAGTCTAGATTTTCAAGAACTTATGATTGTACCATTTGGTTTTAATAGTTTTAGTGAAGCATTAAGATGTGGTTCAGAAGTTTTCCAATCTTTAAAAAGTATTTTATTAAAAAATGAATTTTCAATTGCTGTAGGAGATGAAGGAGGTTTTGCTCCTGACTTTTCTAGTCATAAAGAGGCACTAGATTATATAATCCTGGCTATTGAAAAAGCAGGATATTTGCCTGGCAAAAATGTATCTATAGCATTGGATGTAGCATCTACGGAATTTTTTAATAAAAATGTTTATGATTTGAAAGGTGAAAATAAAAAATTAGATAGTCAAGGTTTAGTTAATTTTTTAATCTCCTTAACAAAGGAATATCCAATAATATCAATAGAAGACGGCTTAGCAGAAGACGATTGGGATGGCTGGAAAATTATGACTGAACAAATGGGGAGTAAGGTTCAATTAGTTGGGGATGATTTATTTGTTACCAATACGGATAGGTTAATTAAAGGTATTAATGAAAAAATAGCTAATTCTATATTAATTAAATTCAATCAAATAGGCACTTTAACAGAGACAATAAATGCTATAAATATGGCTAAGAAGGCTTCTTATACAACAATGATATCTCATAGATCTGGAGAGACAGAAGATCATTTTATAGCTGATTTAGCAGTAGCTTCTAATGCTGGCCAAATTAAAACAGGTTCATTATCTAGATCAGATAGATTGAGTAAATACAATCAATTACTTAGAATAGAGGAAATATTAGGTGATAATGCAGTCTTTAATAAAGATAAGAATTTTTATAGTTAACTTGACTAAAATGAACTTAAGTGATTCATTATAATTATGATAAATTTGTTTTACTCTAATAGGAATATAGGATTAATAAGAAGTATTTTTTTTAGGACATGTATATTTTTTATTGGAGCATACTTTGTATTTCATTTTTTAAATGGAAATATATCATTAAATCCACTTCAGGATAAAAAAGAATTAATCCAGAAAAATTTAATTATTCTAGAAATTAAAGAAAAAGAACTAGCATATAAAGAATTATTAATTAATAAACTAAATAATGTACACGATAACTTAGAGTTACTAGATGAATTAACACGTTTGAAGTTAGGTTATTCTTCACAAGATGAAGTTATACTGTCTATTAAATAAATTAATTTGACTAATTCCATAAATTAACTAACTTATTCTATATGAAACAGGACAATAAATATTCTTTCCTTATTGATGGATTAGGGGGAGGAAGGTTGTTAGCAAAGAATTTATCTAACTTTACCAATATAACTTTAAATGAAAAAACAGTATATTCTTGGAAACAGCAAGGAATACCTGATAGATGGAAGCCAGCTATTATTAAACTTTTAATTAAATCTAATATAGCAATTCCAGATGATTTTTTTCCGCCAGGAATGAATATAAATAATTTTAATAATAGTAGTTCAAAAGCTAATATTTTACTAAGCAGCTATAAAGACTTAAAAAAAGATATAATAACTAAAGATAATATTAAAAGTTTTTATAAAAACATGCTTTTTTTACGTAGATTTGAAGAAAAAGTTGGCCAATTATATGGTTTAGGATTAATTGGAGGTTTTTGTCATTTATATATAGGTCAAGAGGCAGTTTCAGTAGGAATAGAAGCTGCTATTGAAAAAAACGATAATGTTATTACAGGATATAGGTGTCATGCTCATCTACTGTCTCGAGGAGCTTCACCTTTCAAATTATTATGTGAATTAATGGGAAAAGATGAAGGAGTTTCTAGAGGTAAAGGTGGATCTATGCATATGTTTGATCCTAAAAATAATTTTTGGGGTGGACATGGGATTGTAGGAGCTCAAGTGCCTATAGGAACTGGGCTCGCTTTTGCATCTAAGTATAAAAATAAATCTTCTTTATCCATAACATATTTTGGGGATGGTGCTGCTAATCAAGGTCAGGTCTATGAGTCTTATAATATGGCTTCATTATGGAATCTTCCAGTAATATTTTGCATTGAAAACAATCAATATGGTATGGGGACATCTATTAAGAGAGCTAGTGCAGGTACAGATTTAAGTAAACATGGAGAATCATTTGGTATACCTGGCTATGCTATAAATGGAATGAATCCAATATCAGTATATCTTGGGGCGTTAAAAGCTGTTAAATGGGTAAGAGACGGTAACGGCCCTATTATACTTGAAATGAAAACTTACAGATATCGAGGCCACTCTATGTCAGACCCTGCTAAATATAGAACAAGGGAAGAGGTTCAAAAAATGAGAGAAGAACAGGACCCTATAGAATATATTAAAAAAGAACTTCTAGATAAAAATATTTACGACAATGAAAAAATCCAAAATATAGATGATAAAATAAGAGCGGAAATAAATGATTTAGCGGATAAAGCTAAAAATGCAGCACTTAGTAAAGTAGATAATCTTTATAAAGATGTCTTATTTAGTGGAGAGGTTAATTGAGTAAAGAGCCAGTAAGAACTGCTATAAGAGATGCTATGGCTGAAGAAATGAGAAATGATCCTGATGTGTTTTTAATTGGAGAGGAAGTTGGGGAATATGAAGGAGCTTACAAAGTAAGCCAAGGGTTGATAGCCGAATTTGGAGACAAAAGGATTATAGATACACCT
The DNA here is from genome assembly GCA_046582425.1 of Alphaproteobacteria bacterium. Classification (GTDB taxonomy): domain Bacteria; phylum Pseudomonadota; class Alphaproteobacteria; order TMED109; family TMED109; genus TMED109. The sequence goes on along the minus strand of JAYGEJ010000130.1, from coordinate 6,599 downwards.
ATTACAGAAGCAGGTTTTACTGGTTTAGCTATAGGAGCATCAATTGCAGGTTTAAAACCAATAGTAGAATTTATGACATGGAATTTTGCTTTTCAAGCTATTGATCAGATAATAAATTCTGCTGCTAAAACTCATTATATGTCAGGCGGTTTAGTAAATATACCCATTGTTTTTAGGGGACCTAATGGATCGGCTCTACAAGTTGGAGCGCAACATAGTCATGACTTAAGTTCATTATTTATTAATATACCAGGACTTAAGGTTGTATCTCCTTATGATAGTGCAGATGCAAAAGGTTTAATGAAGTCCTCAATAAGAGACCCTAATCCGGTAATATTTTTAGAAAATGAATTGTTATATAACGAAGTCTTTGAGGTGCCAGACATAGATTATACAATTCCATTAGGTAAAGCTAGTATCAAAAGGTCTGGTAATGATATTACTATTACATCATTTTCTAGGGGAGTAAGAGCAGCTATGGAAGCAGCTGAATTATTAGATAAAAAAAATATTAGTGCTGAAGTTATAGACTTAAGAACTTTAAGACCTTTAGATACTGAAACAATAATTAATTCAGTAAAAAAAACGAATAGAATAGTCTCTGTAGAAGAAGGTTGGATGAGTTCAGGGGTAGGAGCTGAAATTATTTCTTCTATAGTAAGTAGTGCATTTGACTATCTAGATGCGCCACCTGAGAGGATTGCGGCATTAGATATTCCTCTACCTTATTCAAGTAATTTAGAAAAATTATGTATTCCAGATAAGGAGAATATTTATAATTTATGTATGACATTATTTTAATAATAAATATAATTAGGCTATTTTATGCTAGTATTTCGAATAATATTAATAATTTATTGTTTAATTATTAGCTTTTTTATTATTTTTTGCAATTTATAAATATTGAATATTTTGTATAATTATAACTAATTTAGGATAGTATAAATTTACTTAAGGAGTAAATAAATGGCAGTAGCAATTTTGATGCCTTCTTTATCACCAACTATGACGGAAGGAAACCTTGCAAAGTGGTGTAAAAATGTTGGTGATGAAATAAAGTCAGGTGATATCATTGCAGAAGTTGAAACAGATAAAGCTACTATGGAAATTGAGGCTATTGATGAAGGCATATTAGAAAAAGTTCTATTTGATGATGGGGCAGAGGGTATAAGCGTTAATTCATTAATAGCTATACTAAGGAATAAAAATGATACAGATAAAGAAGTTAAAGAATTATTAGATAAACATAATATAGAGGAAAAAGATTTAAAAAACACAAAAGTAAATGAAATTGTTAGTGAAGTAAAAGAAATTGAAAATAAGTCTGAAGATGAAATACCTATCGAAAAAGAGAAAATAGAAGAAAAAACTCCTAAAATAGATGAAAATTTAATTATTAATTCTTCTGAAAAAGTAGTATCAGAAAAAAAATTTGTTGATGATATTAGAATTGCAATCAGTCCATTAGCTAAAAGAATGGCCTTTCAAAATAATATAGATATAAGTCTTATTTCAGGCTCTGGTCCTAGAGGGAGAATAATTAAAGATGATATTAATAATTTTATAAATGAAAACAATAGTTTAATTCAGTATTCTAATACTCAAATTAAGAAAAACATTAGAAAAAAAGCTTCTTCTATGAGAAAAGTAATAGCAGAAAGGCTTACTTATTCTAAAAAGGAAGTCCCGCATTTTTATTTATCTGTAGATTGTAATGTTGATGATTTAGTAAAAGGTAGAGAATTAATTAATAAAGATTTAGATTTTGAGAATAAAATATCCATAAATGATATAATTATAAAAGCTTTAGGTATCTCACTTTCTAATATTCCTGATGCAAATTGTTCTTGGGATAACGGTGAAATTATATATTTTGGATCTGTTGATATAAGTGTTGCTATAGCAGTAGAGGGTGGTTTATTTACTCCTATACTTAAGAATGTTGAGCAACTAAATTTGAGAGAAATATCTAATAAAATGAAAGACTTTGTGTCAAGAGCAAATTCAGGAAAGTTATCACCAAAAGAATATGAAGGCGGTAATTTCTCTTTAAGTAACCTAGGAATGTATGGCATAGATAATTTTTCAGCTATAATCAATCCGCCTCAATCAGGAATATTGGCTATAGGAAGTATAATAAAAAAGCCATTAGTTATAAATGATGAGATTAAAATCTTAAGTTCTATGACATGTAAATTATCTGGAGACCATAGAGTAATTGATGGCGCCGTAGGTGCCAAGTTACTGAAAGAATTTAAAAGTATTATTGAAAATCCAATTAAAATGATTGTTTAATTTATATGGAAAAAAATAAAACATATGATGTAATAATTATTGGTAGTGGCCCAGGTGGATATGTAGCAGCAATAAGATCTTCACAACTTGGTTTAAGAACAGCTGTGGTAGAAAAGGATAAACTCGGGGGTATTTGCCTAAATTGGGGATGTATTCCAACAAAAGCTCTATTGAGAGCATCAGAAATAAAGCATATTTTAGCAGAATCAAATAATTTTGGAATTAATGTAGAAAAGTTTGATTTTGATTGGAAGAAAATAATTTCTAGATCTAGAGAAGTATCGGATCAATTATCAAAAGGAGTTGATTATTTACTTAATAAAAATAAAGTTGATATTCTTTTAGGAGAAGGAAGAATTTCTGGCTCAGGACGAGTAATTGTTAAAAATGATAGCAAAGAAAATTTATATAATGCTTCCAATATAATTCTAGCAACTGGTGCAAGACCTAAAATTGTTAAAGGTTTAGAACATGACAATAAACATATATGGAGTTATAAAGATGCTATGATTCCTGAGAAAAAACCGGAATCTCTTTTAGTTATAGGAGCAGGAGCTATTGGTATAGAGTTTGCAAGTTTTTATAATGATTTTGGGACAGATGTGACAGTTATAGAATCTCAAAATGAAATATTACCATCAGAAGATAAAGAAATATCGCTATTTGCTAAAAAATGCTTTGAAGAAGATAAAATTAAGATTTTAAATAATACTATAATAAATAATATTAAATCTACTAAGTCTGGAGTTGAGGCCGAATTTAACGATAAAAATGGAAAAATACATAAAGTTAAGTATTCGAGAGCAATAGTTGCTATTGGTATAGACGCAAATATAGAAAATATTGGTTTAGAGACAGTAAATATAAAGCAGGATGGCGGAATGATTTTAACAGATAATAATAATGAAACTTCTGAGAAGGGCATATTTGCTATTGGAGACTTAACAGGAGCGCCTTGGCTTGCGCATAAAGCTAGTCATGAAGGAATTAATGCAGTTGACTATATACATAATCCTAAAAGGAATAATAAACACAATAAAATTATTCCTGGATGTACATATTCTAGGCCACAAATAGCTAGTATAGGATTAACTGAAGAAAAAGCTATCGCAAATGGAATAAAAATAAAAAAAGGAAAATTTCCTTTACTAGGAAATGGTAAAGCAATATCTCTAGGAAATTCAGACGGCTTTGTTAAAACAATATTTAATGCTGAAACGGGAGAATTAATAGGGGCTCATATGATTGGTCCTGAAGTTACTGAATTAATTTCCACATATTCTATAGCCATGCAATTAGAAGCAACAGAATTAGATCTTATTAATACTATTTTTCCCCATCCTACAGTTTCAGAATCAATACATGAATCTGTTTTGGATGCTTATGATAGGGCGCTTCATATATAATGTTTGATTTTAAAAATGTTAAATAATACAAATCCAAAAAAAGACTATATTTCTAGTTCTCATTTAAAGAATAAAAGTAGAATTAAAATACCAAAGCCAGATTGGATTAGAGTTAAAGCACCTATATCTTCGGGTTATTTATCAACTAAAGAGTTGATTAGTAAGGCCCGACTAAATACAGTCTGTGAGTCTGCTTCATGTCCCAATATAGGCGAATGTTGGAGTAAAGGACATGCAACGGTAATGATATTAGGGGATGTATGTACAAGAAAATGTGGTTTTTGTAATATTAAGTCGGGTGCTCCAACTAATGTAGATATATTAGAGCCAAATAGGTTAGCAAAAGCTATATCTCAATTAAATTTGAGACATGTTGTTATTACCTCTGTTGATAGAGATGATTTGGATGATGGGGGGGCTAATCAATTTGTTAGATCAATTAAAGAAATTAAAAAATTATGTCAAAATATTACAGTTGAAGTATTAACTCCTGATTTTCAAAGAAAAAAAGGAGCAATTGAAAAAATAATATATGCAAAACCAGACGTATTCAATCATAATTTAGAGACAGTTAAAAGACTATATAAAAATGTAAGAAGAGGAGCTTCTTATCAACATAGTTTAAATTTGCTAAGGTATGCTAAAGAGCTTAGTTCTTCAATATTTACTAAATCAGGAATTATGATGGGTTTAGGAGAAAAAATTGAAGAGGTTGAAATTCTTCTTAATGATTTAAGGAATGCAAATGTTGATTTTGTTACCATTGGACAATACATGCAACCAACAAAGAATCATTTATCAGTTGTAAGATATTTGACTATTGAAGAGTTTGAAAAAATTAAGAGTATTGCTTATAAAATGGGCTTTTTAATGGTTTCATCCTCACCACTTACTAGGTCATCTTATCATGCTGATGATGATTTTAATAAACTTAAAAATGCAAGAGAAGCAAATATTAATGTTTAATTACAAAGTAGTTAGAGAGTTAAACTATAGTGATAAACAAATGTTTGATTTAATAATTGATGTAAAAAAATATCCTGAATTTTTACCCTGGTGCAAATCAACTAATGTTTACGAAAAAAAATCTAATATTTTTTATTCAGATATGGAAATTGGCTTTAGTTTAATTAAAGAGAGCTTTACTAGTAAGGTTACTAGTGTAAATTCTGAAAAAATACTTTCTGAAGCTATTAGTGGGCCTTTTAATAAGATGAATAATATATGGGATATAAAAAAAACGGATAAAAATAAATGTGAAATTACTTTAAATATAGAATTTGATTTTAAATCTCTTATATTAAAGAATCTTATGGGAAAATTGTTTGAAGTGGCTTCAATAAAAATGATCGAAGCATTTGAGGATAGAGCAAATTATTTATATAATAATAACTAGTTTATTGCTCTTATTGCCATTTCAAGGGTTGTTCTTACAGAATTTTTTCTTACTGCATCACGATTTCCGCTATAAATAATTTTTCTATGTTCAAACTTACTTTTTGTAACTATTGCGTGGTGAACTAAACCTACAGGTTTGTTATCATTAGATCCACCTGGTCCAGCTATTCCAGATATTGCTATAGCAATATCTAGGTCATCATTATATTTATATAAATTCTTTGCCATTTCACATACTACTTCTTTACTTACAGCTCCATATTCATTAATTAAATTTTTATTTACATTAAGAATATTTATTTTTGCTTCATTCGAGTAGGTTATAAAGCTATAATTAAATGATTGAGATGATCCTGGATGCATTGTTAAATATTGGGCTAACATGCCTCCTGTACAAGATTCAGCTGTACCTATTTTAAGTCTCTTTTTATTTAATAGGTTTAATAATTGTAGTGCTAAAGCACTTAAAATTTTATTCATATTTTAGATACATTTCTATCATAATAAGTATTAATAATGTATAAATTCCTGCAACAACATCATCTAACATCACTCCTTTACCATTTTTCATTTTTTTATCAAAAAAAGAAGCTGGCCAAGGTTTAAATATGTCAAAGAATCTAAAAAGTAGAAAAGATACAAATATCAGTAAGAAATTATCTAATACTGTTAACATCGCTATTAATTGTCCTACTACTTCATCAATAACAATAACACTTGAATCTTGTTCGCCCGTTTTACTTTGATAAATATCTGATGCTTTAATTCCTATAATAAAAAGAATAGGGATTACTAAAAATAATAAATTATAATTTATTAAATATATTAAATATCCAATGAGTAAGCCTGCGAGTGAACCAAATGTTCCTGAGGCAAAAGGAATATAACCTATTCCAAAGACAGAAACAAATGTTGAGTTTATATTTAATTTATTCATTATAATAAAGGTTTAGAAATAGTTGTTATACATTGAGCCATAATACCCTCTTTCCTTCCAGTAAAACCTAAAGTTTCTGTAGTAGTTGCTTTTATAGAAACACATTTTTCAGAAATACAAAGAAGTTTAGCAATATTTTTTTTTATTTTATTCCTATATGGAGATATTTTAGGTTCTTCACATATAATATTTATATCTGTATGAAGTAATATACATTTATGCTTCTTTAATATAGACGTGGCATGTTTTACAAATAATTTTGAATTAGCATTCTTCCATTTCGGATCTTTATTAGAAAATATAGTACCTATATCTCCCTCAGACACTGTTCCTAGGATAGAGTCTACAAGTGCATGAAGAACAACATCCGCATCAGAATGACCAATTAATTTTTTATTATGTTTTATTGTTATACCTCCAAGCTTAATTGATTTAGCATTACCTGAGCCAAATTTATGTACGTCAATGCCTGTTCCAGATATTTGAATATATTTATTCTCTTTGCACATTATTGCCTCTAATAATTTGAGATCATTTTTTGAAGTAATTTTTATATTATTACT
>JAYGEJ010000157.1:0-9951 GCA_046582425.1 Alphaproteobacteria bacterium | reverse complement strand
TAAAATACTGATATTATAATATATATAAATAAATATTAATTACATACATAATAACTTTTAGGATTGATTACTACTCTAAATGATTAACAGCAAGCAATTTAAAAAACTAATTACCTATAATATTGATGAATTTACTAATCTAATTCCAAATATTGGATGTATTTTAGGTCTGGATTTGGGAGATAAAAGGATTGGAGTAGCAATAAGTGATAGAAACAGATCATTTGCTACGAGCTTAAATAATATTGAAAGAAATAAGTTAATTGATGATATCAGTATTATTAAAACTATTATATCTGACAATGATATCTCAGCTATTATAGTTGGTAGACCAGTTAATCTTAATGGCAAACCTGGAAAAAAAGCTCAGTCTATTAGAAGATTAGCAGAAGAGATTAATAAAGCTCTTCAACTTCCATTATTATTTTGGGATGAAAGATTTTCATCACAAGCTGTAGAAAAGATTATGATACAAGAACTAGATTTATCAAGAAATAAAAGAAAAAATTTAATAGATTCATCTGCTGCTTGCTGGATACTAGAAGGGGCACTTAAAAGGATAAAAATTAATTCAATTTGACATTATTTTACCAAAACGGTAATTTATCTGAATGAATCATCAAGGTAAAATATGCACGCTTTAGATAAATGGATTCAAGACAACTCAATTAGCAGAAAAATACTTGCTAATAATCTTAACATTTCTATAGCATCTCTCTCTAGATATCTATCTGGTGATAGAATACCCAAACAAGAAATTATGGAAAAAATTATGTCTTTTACGGATGGTAAAATTAGCCCATCTAATTTTTACATCGTTAAAAATAATAAAAATAATAATTTTAGCAAATATAGAAATGATCATCTACTTGGAATAGAAGGTTTAAGAGAAGATGAAATTTCTTCCCTATTAAATAGAGCAGATGATATTATAAGAGAAAATAGAGTTGAACCCACTGTAAATCAAAAATATCGCGGTAAGACTCTTGTAAATTTATTTTTTGAAGATTCTACAAGAACTAAAACTTCTTTCGAGTTAGCTGCAAAGCGCCTGGGTATTGATGTAATTAATATGCAAATTGAAACCTCTTCAATAAGAAAAGGTGAAAGTTTACTTGATACCGCTATGACTTTAAATGCTATGCAGCCTGATATTCTTGTTATTAGGCACTCCCTAAGTGGAACTCCTCATTTACTTGCGAATAAAGTAAATTGTGGTGTTATTAATGCGGGAGATGGACAACACGAACACCCTACTCAAGCTTTATTAGATGCATTAGCAATAAGAAGACGAAAAAAAAGAATTAAGGGATTAAAGATAGCAATTTGTGGAGATATAGCACATAGCAGAGTAGCCAGGTCTAATATAAAATTACTTATAACTATGGGAGCCACAGTTAACCTTATAGCACCTTCCACTCTGATGGCTGAAGGCTTATCTGACTATGGAGCAAACATCTTTAATAACTTTAAAGAAGGCCTAAATGAGGTTGATATAGTGATGATACTAAGATTGCAAAAAGAACGAATGCAGGGGTCATATATACCTTCAGCTAAAGAATATTTTAAATTTTATGGCCTAGACAGGGAAAAGCTAAGTTTTGCTAAAAGTGACGCCCTCGTTATGCATCCTGGTCCAATAAATAGAGGTGTTGAAATAGATAGTGAGTTGGCTGATGACATAAATAGAACACTTATTCTTGAACAAGTTGAATTAGGAGTAGCTATTAGAATGTCAGTAATTGAACATTTAATCAATAATTTAGAATTTAAAAAATGATTAAAGTTAAAAACGAAAATAAAATAGTATTTAAAAATGCCAGAATAATTGACCCTCATTCACGTTTTGACGATATAGGAGGGTTAATAATAGAGAATAAAGTCATTAAAGACTTTGGAAAAAACTTATTTAAAAATGTCACTCCACATGATGCTTTAATTATTGATTGCCATAATAATATTTTATGTCCTGGGTTTATTGATTTAAACGCAAGTATTGGCGAACCTGGAGAAGAATTTAAAGAAAACGTTAATACTGCTTCTGATGCTGCATTAGCATCTGGAATTACAAGTATAGTCTGTATGCCAAATACTAATCCTATAATTGATCAAATACCTATTATTCAATATATAGAAAAAAGAGCTAAAGAAACAAATGGAGTAAAAATATATGCGTCTGCATCTATTACCAAAAATTTAGAAGGAGAAAAACTTACTGAAATGGGGTTATTGTTAGAAGCTGGTGCAATTTTATTTTCAGAAGCTAATCAAGCTATAAAAAATACTAAAGTTATGAAACAAGCTTTAACCTATGCAAAAAATTTTGATGCTACTATTATGATATCTCCCCAAGATCCTGACCTTTCTATGAATGGAGTTATGAATGGAGGAGCTCTTGCTAACAAATTAGGACTGCCAGGCATACCCAAAGTAGCGGAAATTTTACAAATTGAAAGAGATATTAGATTACTAGAAAGTACTGGAGGAAAATTACATTTTTTTAATATAACTACTAAAGAAGCAATTACGGCTATTGAAAATGCTAAAAGTAAAGAATTAAACTTAACCTGCTCTACTGCTCCACATTATTTTACTTTGAATGAAACTGCTGTTGATGAATGGAAAACATTTGCAAAAGTTTTTCCTCCTCTGAGAAGCGAGAATGATAGAGAAGCAATATATAATGCATTAATAAAAAATAAGATTGATATTATTTCAAGTCATCATACTCCTCAAGATCAAGATAGCAAAAGATTACCATTTGAACAGGCGGAATTTGGTATTATAGGTTTTGAGACTTTATTACCTATTTCGTTAGATTTATATTTTAATGGTAAAATGAAACTTATTAACTTAATTGACAAACTTACCTATCAACCAGCTAAATTATTAAATTTAAATTCTGGCAAACTTAAAATAGGGTCTCCTGCTGATTTAATATTAATTGATATAAATACTCCCCGTAAGTTAAAATTAGAAAATATGATTAGTAAATCTAAAAATTCGCTTTTTGATGATTATGACGGGAAAGGAAAAGTATTATATACGATAGTAGATGGAAGAATAGTATATTCGGATCCTAAGTTAAAATTTAGTACAGCAAGAAAATGACCATTATACTAGATAATGTTTTAGAGTTATTGAACTATCCAACAATTATAACTTATTGTATTGCCAGCTTTGTCATAGGTTCTATTCCATTCGGATTAATAGTAACAAAAATTACAGGATATGGAGATATTAGAAAAATAGGCTCAGGAAATATTGGTGCTACAAATGTATTAAGAACTGGTAGTAAATCACTAGCATTATTGACTCTATTATTAGATATATCTAAAAGTTTTACTATTCTATATGTAGTTAAAACTAATTTTGAAATTTTGCTTGATAAAGAATTATTAATTTATCTATATGTCTTTATTGCAATATTATCCTTACTTGGTCACATGTTTAGCCCATTTATATTTTTTAAAGGAGGAAAAGGTATAGCTACCGCAGCAGGTATATTATTTTTTATCAATTGGATTGGAGCTCTTATTGTTTTATTTATTTGGTTAATAGCAGCAATAAAATACAAAACATCTTCAATAGGAGCTCTAACTGCTAGTTTTTTTGCACCTATAATATTTGGGTTTTTATATAATATTAATTTTATTAAAAACCTATTTTATAATCCAGATATTTCAATTTTAGAGGTTTATTTGATATTAATAATAACTATTTTAATATGGCTAAAACACATTCCTAATATTAAAAGACTTATCTCAGGTAGTGAGTCAAAAATATAAATAAATTTTATAATTTAAAAAAATAATTTGCTAAAATGATAAAAGATTATTAATTGTGAATTTATATTTTTAATTTAATAAGAGTTAAAATGAATATTGTTGTTGTAGAATCACCAGCCAAAGCTAAAACCATTAATCAATACTTAGGTAATGATTATAAGGTTATCTCATCTGTTGGACATATTAGAGACCTTCCTAGCAAGAAAGGGTCTGTAGTACCAGAAGAAGATTTTTTAATGAAATATGAAGTTCAAGCAGATAAAAGTAAACATGCAACTGCAATCGTTAAATCAATATCTAAAGGCGACACTTTATGGTTAGCAACTGATTCTGATAGAGAGGGTGAGGCTATTGCTTGGCACATACATACTTATTTAAATGAAAAAAATAAATTAAGTGATGTAGAAATAAAAAGAGTTATTTTTAATGAAATCACTAAAAGTGCAATATTAGAAGCTTTCAAACAACCAAGTGATATAGATTTAAATATGGTAAATGCCTATCAAGCAAGAAGAGCTTTAGATTATCTATTTGGCTTTACTCTATCGCCGGTTTTATGGAAAACTCTTCCTAGAGCAAAATCTGCAGGTCGCGTACAATCTGTTGCTCTAAAATTAGTATGTGATAGAGAAACTGAAAGAGAAAAATTCAAGCCACAAGAATATTGGACTATTAAATCAAGTTTTAAAAATAATGATGGTGAGACTTTTAGTGCCAACTTAAATATACTTGATAAAATTAAATTAAAAAAATTTGATATAAATTCAAAAGTGAAAGCTGATGAAGCCTTAGATAAAATCAATAATGTTAACAACTATATTGTTAAGGAAATTAAAAGAAAACGTATTAAAAACCATCCTACGGCACCTTTTATAACTTCTACCTTACAACAAGAAGCATCCAGAAAACTTGGAATTGGAGCAAAGAATACTATGCGGATTGCCCAAGGTTTATATGAAGGTATAGAGATTAATGGCGAAACTGTAGGGTTAATATCTTATATGAGGACTGACTCAATTCACTTATCTTCTAGTGCAATTGATCAAGTAAGAAACTTAATCTCTCAAAAATTCGGAAACAATTATTTACCAGAAACTCCAAGAGTACATTCTAAAAAATCAAGCAATACACAAGAAGCTCATGAAGCCATAAGACCTACAGACATAAATAAAACTCCAGATAATATTAAAAATTACCTAGATGAAAGACAAAGGCTATTATATGAATTAATCTGGAAAAGAACAATATCTTCTCAAATGGAAAGTGCTGATATAGACCAAGTTAGTATAAATATTTCATCTAATAACCAAGATATAGAATTTAAAACTACAGGATCTATTATAGTTTTTGATGGTTATAAAAAAATATATACAGAAGATATAGATGATATTGATGATGAAGAAAAAAATAATAGTAATATACCTAATGTTATTGAGGGGGAATCTCTAAATTCTCATGAAATAAAGTCATTTCAACATTTTACTGAGCCTCCACCTAGATTTACAGAAGCTTCATTAGTAAAAAAGTTAGAAGAATTAGGTATTGGAAGACCTTCAACTTATGCATCTATTGTCTCGGTAATTAAAGATAAAGGATACGTAAAGTATGAAAAAAAACGTTTTGAACCAGAGACAAAAGGTCGAATTGTTACAGCATTTTTGCAAGCTTATTTCGATAAATATATTGAAGAAAGCTTTACAGATAAATTAGAGGCTCAACTTGATGATGTTTCCAACGGGAAAATGAAATGGAAAAAAACTTTAGAAAATTGGTGGCTTCCATTTAAAGAAACAATAGATACTGCCTCAGCATTAAGAGTTAGAGATGTAGAAAAGCAAATCGATGATGATTTAGGACCACATTTTTTTCCTCAATCTGAAGATGGTTCTGACCCAAGAAAATGTCCTAAGTGTGCAGACGGCAGACTTAACATACGTTATGGAAGGAGCGGAGGATTTATAGGGTGTTCCAATCATCCTATATGTGATCATACAGCACAATTAGTTGTAGGAAAGGGAAAAGAATCAAGTAAATTTGAGCCTATTAAATTGGGAGTAAATGATAATAATTTGTCTATTACTCTTAGAGTTGGTCCATATGGACCATATGTTCAAGCTGGAGAAACTCCTGAAAAAGCTGACAAAAAGGCACTTAAACCTAAAAGGGCATCTATTCCAAAGAATGTAGATATAGAAAGTGTTACACTAGAAACAGCGCTATCAATGCTTGCGTTACCTAGAGATATAGGGTTACATCCAGAATCTGGAAAGATGATAACTGCAAATAACGGTAGGTTTGGACCATATGTTAAGCATGAAAGTACTTTTGCTAGCATTAAAGATGACAATGAAGATGTATTTACCATAGGTATTAATAGAGCAATCGATTTAATTATAGAAAAAGAAAATAATCCTTCTAAAAGAAAAAGGTTTACAAGAAAAAAAACAAAAAAATAAATTAATTTTTATACTAATCTTGACAGCTCATAAAGATTAGGTATTCTCAGCATCAAAATAGAGGGAAGCAAAATGGCAAAACCAACTACTATAAAAATTAGACTTAAAAGTACTGAGTCTGGCTTTTTCTATGTAACAAAAAAAAATAGTAGAACTATGACAGAAAAAATGGAAGTAAAAAAATACGATCCAATTGCAAGAAAACATGTTTTATTTAAAGAAGATAAAATTAAATAGAATAATTTCTAATTCAATTCTTCATGGAAAATAATATAAATATTAATAAAGACCTACCTCTGCTGATTTGTGATGCAGACGAGGTAATCTTTAATTTCATGGATTCATTTGATGAATTTCTAAATGTAAATGATATGTATTTCTCTTACGAAACTTTTAAATTAAATGGAAATATATTAAGAAAAAAAAATAATTTGGCAATTGATAATAATGAAGTTCCTAAAATTATATCAAGTTTCTTTAAACATTATACTATGAAAATGCCTTTTATCAATAATGCTAGAGAGGTTTTAAAAGAATTAAGTACTAGAATAAATATAATTATTCTATCTAATATTCCTAAAGATTCATCATCAGATAGAATTAATTACTTAAAAAAAAATGACATGCATTATACATTCATATGCAATGAAGGTCCTAAAAATAAAAAGTGTATGGAGTTAGAAAAGTTAACTAATAAGAAAGTATTTTTTATAGATGACCTCCCGAATCAGATAACATCCGTTAGTAATAGCTGTAAAAATATTATAACTATTCATTTTCTACAAAATAAAAATTTAATTAAAATTATTCCTGAAGTTAAAGATTGCGATTATAAAGTTAATAATTGGGATGATGTAAAAAAAGTTATTTTAAAAAATATTTAACAATTAGGCTTATCTAAGTAGTTATATTCTTCTAAAGATCCTATTATTTGATAGTCAAAATAATCAAAAACTACTTTGTGAACCACTCCGTCATTTGAATTAACTAATATTTCGATTTCATTTTTGGGTTTTGATATAACATCGTCATATGCAAAATTAGCAGACCGAATAATTTTGTATTTATTTATTTTATCCAATACAAATGAGGTGACATTATTTATTGAGTCATCGTCTTCGCCAGTAAAGACAATACTATTTAAAAACTTTCCACTTAAATCATTACTCAAAATTTTAAAAAAATGTTGCATTGGGTATAATGTTTCTTCTGGTATTTCTATAACTAGATTATTTGGCTTAGTATATACAACTTCAGCAGAATTATTATTTTTAGATGATTTTCCTTCGTATGTAATTACTTCCACATCATTAATTATGACCTTTGAAGTAAACCTAAATATATCATGTTTTTTTGATTCCCAAGAAGAATATCTGAACATATTTCTAACTTGTGAACCATTTTTATCCGTCATATCTATAGATGTATTTTGATTTACTACCCATCCATCACAAACTTCTCTAACAGATAAATGCATCTGACCTATTGCATTATGTACTTTTGAGGAATTAGTCACTTTTCCGATATTTAAATTATATATAGCCTCATGTGAATTAAATGTTACATTACTATTTTTATCATTCGCTAATAATTTAATTGAAAAAAATAATATAGAAAAAAATATGAATATTGTTATTCTCAAATAAACCTCATTATGGTTAGTAATTAAATGCAAATTATATTAATTTTGTTAAAAAAAATAAATACATTATAACATATAACTTAAGGATGAGATATGAATATTATTGATGATAAACTTCAAAAACTCGGCATAATAATACCATCGGCCCCCAAACCAGCGGCAAATTATATACCTTATGTAATAACTAATAATTTAGTTTTTATTTCGGGCCAAGTACCATTTATAAATGGAGAAATAAGAGATACAGGTAAAGTAGGAGAAAACATAGATATTGATAAAGCTAAAACTATCGCTAGAACATGCGGAATTAATGTTATTTCTGTCTTAAAGGATGCTTTAGATGGAGATTTATCTAGAGTAACAAAGTGTGTTAAATTAGGTGTTTTTGTTTCTTGTACTGATGATTTTCATAATCAACCAGAAGTGGCTAATGGAGTATCTGATCTAATGGTAGAAATATTTGGAGAAGCAGGAAGACATGCAAGATTTGCTGTTGGAACAAATAGTTTACCTAGGAATATAGCTGTAGAAGTTGATGGTGTATTTGAATTTAAGTAATGTTTTCATATAAAGTTTTTAAAAAAATTTCTTTAATTAAAAGAAATATATGGGATGAATGTGCCAAAGATCATAATCCATTTTTATCATATATTTTTTTAAAAAATTTAGAAGATTCTAATTCTGTTGGTGAAGGGACATCATGGATACCTAATTACTTATGCATTAAACAAAATGATGACATTATAGCTGTATCTCCAATGTATATTAAGCTTGACAGCCAAGGTGAATATGTATTCGACCATGCATGGGCAAATGCCTACTATAACGCTGGAGGAGAATATTATCCTAAAATTCAGTTATCTGTTCCTTTTACCCCCGTAACAGGAAATAGAATCTTAATTAAAAATGGTTTAACAAATAAAGAAAAAGAAAATGTTATTAATTATTTTGCAGAATATATAATAAAAATTACTAATAGTAATTTTTCTTCGGCACATATTACTTTTTGTACAAAAGAAGAAAGTCTAATATTAAGTAAAAGTCAGTTTCTTACTAGAATAGGGGAACAATTCCATTGGAAAAACAATAAATATAATAACTTTAATGATTTTTTAAATTCTCTTACATCTAGAAAAAGGAAAGCAATTTCTAAAGAAAGAAAATTTCTCAAAAAGAGTAATATTGAGATTATATTAAAGTCAAATAAAGATTTAAATAATTTTGACTGGGAAAATATGTACACATTTTATCAGAATACAACTGATAAAAAATGGGGGAATGCCTATTTAAAACAAGATTTTTTTAATTTATTAGCTAAAAATTTTGCAAAAAACATACTTATAGTATTTGCAAAAGAAAATGGAAATACTGTAGCTGCTGCCATGCACGTTATTGGAAAAAATACATTATATGGAAGATATTGGGGTTCAAATAAAAATATTAAATATTTGCATTTTGAACTATGTTATTACCAAGCCATAGAGTGGGCAATTAATAATAAATATGATTTTGTAGAAGGCGGTGCTCAAGGTCCACATAAAATTCAGAGAGGATATATGCCTGAAAAAACTTACAGCTCTCACTATATAGCAAATGAAAATTTTAGAAATGCCGTAAAAGAGTTCTTAACTAAAGAACAGAAGGTTATTAATAGAGACATTCAAACCATAAATACAAGGTTCACCCCGTTTAAAAAAAATTAACTTAAACTTTTTTCTTTAGGCCTTGTATTTAACGAAATATCAAATTTAAAAATATCTTTTTTGACAGTAATTCTAATATGTCCACCATTTGATAAATCTCCAAATAATATCTTATCTGCTAAAGGTTTTTTTATATCTTCTTGAATTACTCTTGCTAATGGACGCGCACCAAATACGGGGTCAAATCCTTTTCTAGCTAAAGTTAACTTTGCGCTACTATCTAATTCAATGGTAATTTTCTTCTCTTCCAACTGAGATTCTAATTGATCAATAAATTTATCAACTATTTTTTCAATTACTTCCTCATTAAGGTTTTGGAATTTAATAATTGCATCTAATCTATTCCTAAATTCTGGTGCAAA
>JAYGEJ010000120.1:0-1983 GCA_046582425.1 Alphaproteobacteria bacterium | reverse complement strand
ACTTTCCAAGAACTAATTACCTCTTTTTCCCATTCTAAATCAGATAAAAGTTTAAGACTGTTAATATCACAACATACATTTTCAGAGTCATAAGCAATATTAAAATTATCGTCTTTTAAAATTTTAACACCTTCTAAATTTAGATATGCTTTTTTATAAAATGGAGTGAATACTTTATATGGCGTGTTATCATCTTTCATAATTTCCCAAGGCTCTCTTACTAATGAACCATTAAAGGTCTTTACTTTAATATTATGCTCTAATAATTTACGTTTTATATTAGTGTCTCTTTCAATTGAATGAGGCTCATAGCAACGATTCCAAAATACACCTTTAATATTCTTTTTTTTTATTAAATCTATTAATATTTCACTAGCATTACCTCTGAAATAATTAAGATTATTTTCTAAACTTAAATTTAAAGATTTTAGAGAATTATAAAGCCAAACTTTACTAGCTGAACCCATAGGACGATCATTATTATACTCATCATCATTAATATAAATAGGAAATACTTTTGCTTCTTTTGCCGCTTCAGCTAAAGCAGGGTTATCTTTAATTCGTAAATCATTACGAAACCAAACAATTATTATATTTTCGGACATAATTACTCCAAATACATTTACTTTCAAATTTAAACACTTATATTACGTCATTGTATACAATTTAGATGGGTATTTTTTATGCTAAAATGGCTTATTATTTTTATAGTATTATTTTTCAATAATAATATTTCATATGCTATTGATAAAAAGGTTGAAGCTGAATTAATACCTCATTGTGGAATGACTAAGGGAGGCGTAGCTACAGCCACACCAGATGGTAAGATATATTATTGTCCTCAAAGAATAGCAAATATAGATTGGAACTTTCCAGGAGCAGTGGATTTCTTCATATTACATGAATATGGGCATATAGTATTACAAAGTGGAAATGAGTTACAAGTTGACTGCTGGACTGCCTATGAATTTGCATTGATGAAAGACAAAAAATCTAAAAAATCTATAAAGGAAGCACTAAAATTTATAAGAGGTTATAAGTTACCTGACCCTAAGTACGGAGGCACAGGAGAAGACAGAGCATTACTTATAGAAAACTGCATGAAGCATGGAGCAGATTTCTATAAAACAATTAACTTTTAATAATTTTTTTCTTAATTTTACCAGCTAATCTTCCAAGTTTTTTAGCCGGTTCAGGATCTCTTGCAAGTTCACCCGCTCCTTTAGCCATTTTCCTAGCAGTTTCTTTTGCTTTTGCTCTAACTCTTGGGTCCGATGCTGCTCTTCGTAAAGCAAATCTAATAATATTTCTCAACATCTGTTAAACATGGATTATTTATAAAAATAAATCCATAAAAATTTGACAAAATTACTACTTAAAAATAGGTTATGTACAAATTAGGTGCCTATTTATAGGTGAAAAGGGAATGAGATATTTTATTTAAATTGCCTCAGCTGCCCCCGCAACTGTTATTGACGAGATTATCCTGATTACCACTGTATATAAAAAATATATGGGAAGGTTGGATCATTGAAGACTCAAAAAGCCAGGAGACCTGCCTAATTAAGTACTATCGACTATTGAGAGGGGATGTTCAATAGAGCTTTACTTAAAGTGATGGTGCAATTATAGCCATTGTTTTAAGATCATTTAAATCTCAAAACAATAATTACTAATTAACACAAAAATTATTATTTTTGTGATGTTTTGAATTGGAAATTACCATTGTTTAAAATTAATAAGACTATTTTAGTATCAATAATATGTTTAAATTTATTCTCTATATCACCTAAATCTTTGGCAAATGAAGCTAATACTATTGAGCCTATAACTGTAACTGGGAATTATTTTCCTAAAAAATTAAAAGAAACTGGTTCTGCAGTTACAATAATAAATAATCAGGAAATAGAACAGAGTGGAATGAATTATGTTGCTCAAATTTTAAGTGCTACTGCAGGTTATCAAGATTATAAAAGTGGGGGA
>JAYGEJ010000041.1:0-8297 GCA_046582425.1 Alphaproteobacteria bacterium | reverse complement strand
AATTCTGGCTCTGAAGCAGTGGATACTGCTTTAAAAATTGCTTTAGCATATCATAATGCAAATGGGGACTCGAGAAGGACACGATTAATTGGAAGGTCAAGAGGATACCATGGGGTTGGATTTGGAGGAATGTCTGTAGGCGGTATGGTTGCAAATAGGAAGCAATTTTCTAATCATTTGCCAGGTGTAGACCATATGCAAGATACACATATTCCGGAACTAAATGCTTTTTCAAAAGGTCAACCAAAACATGGAGTAGAAAGAGCTAATTCTCTTATAGACTTAATAAATTTACATGACGCATCTACTATTGCAGCAGTAATTATTGAACCTGTAGCGTGTTCAACAGGTGTTTTAGTTCCTCCAATTGGTTATCTTGAAGAGATAAGAGATATATGCACTAAAAACGGTATATTATTAATTTTTGATGAGGTAATATGTGGTTTTGGAAGATTAGGTACTCCTTTTGCTGGAGATAAATTTAATGTCATTCCTGATATAATGACCTTAGCTAAAGGAATTACTAATGCTACAGTTCCGATGGGTGCTGTTGCAACGCATAAGAAAATATATGATGGATTAATGCATGGACCTGAAAATGTAGTTGAGCTTTTTCATGGTTATACATACTCTGGCCACTCATTAGCATGTGCTGCTGCTTTAGCTACTTTAGAAGAATATGAGTCAGAAAAATTATTTGAAAGAGCTAATAGTTTAGAAGATTATTTTGGAGAACAGGCTCATATGCTAAAAGATTTAGATAATGTAATTGATATCAGAACTATTGGTCTAGTAGCAGGAATAGAATTAAAAACAAGAGAAGATGGTCTTGGAAAAAGAGTATATGATGTTTTCGACAATTGTTTTGAAAATAATTTACTAACAAGATTTACTGGAGAAACTATTGCTATATCGCCTCCCTTAATTGTAAGTAGAGAGCAGATAAATACAATTTTTGAAACTATTAGGTCTGCTATTTTAGAAGTTAAATAATATTTATTGGAGAAAAACAATGGCCACTGTTAAATTAATAGAACCAGAAAATGCTCATGGTAGAGTTAAAGAAATTTTTGAAGATATTACTAAAACTAGAGGTGGAGATAAAGTTAATAATATATGGAAAGCCCTAGCTAATGATCCGGATTTATTAGATGCAACATGGAATAGAATTAAAAAGGTTATGGCCCCAGGTGCTTTAGATTCTGTAACAAAAGAATTAATTTATATTGCAGTAAGTGTAGTAAATGGTTGTGAATATTGTGTTCATTCACATACAGCGGTTGCAAGAAAAAAAGGTATGACTGAAGAAATGAGAGGCGAATTACTTTCAGTTATAGCTATGGCTTCTCAAACTAATGCACTCGCAAACGCCTACCAAATAGAGGTTGATGATTCTTTTAAAGAGTAACTTTAGCTAAATGCTTTATTTATTCTATCACATAATAGGTTAATTAATCTTTTGGTATCTTTAATCCGTGCCCCCATAGTTAAGAATCCGTGTATTTGTCCATCAAAAACAATTGTTTCAGACTTGTTACCAGCTTTTTTTAATTCTTCGCCATAAGCTATTCCTTCATCTTTTAAAGGGTCACAACCAGCAACTACTATTAATGACTCTGGAAGGTTTGCAAGGTCTTCAAAAAGTATAGGAGCAGCTCTCCAATCACTTAATAAACTTTTATCTATATATTTTTCTTCAAACCAGCTCATTAATTTATTTGATAATATATATCCATCATATTTATTTTTTGAAGGATAGTTTTTTCCCATATGTGTAGAAGGATATATCAGTGCTTGAAAGCTAATTAATGGTCCAGAATTAATTTTTGAATGAAGGCAGCATACCGTTGCAATATTTCCACCTGCACTATCTCCGCATACTGCTATCTTAGAAGTATCTATAGGTAATTTTAAAGAATTATTATTAATCCAATTAATTGATGTAATTGCATCATTTATTGCAGTTGGAAATCTAAATTCTGGTCCCATACGATAATCAATTGCAATAACATCAAAATTTCCTTGGTTTGCTAATTGTCTACAGACAACATCATGAGTATCAAGGTCTCCAATAACCCATCCGCCTCCATGAAAAAAGATTGTTATCGGAAGAGAAGCTTCCTCATTATTGTTTATCCCACGATAATAGCGAGCTTTAATATTCTGCCCATCAACAGGAATTTCTATATCAATAATTTTAGATACATTTGGAGCAGGTGGTGATAATGCGCTTCTCATAGCAAGATAAGCCTCTCTAGCTTGTATATGATTCATTTTATACATTGGTATTCGCTCTCCAGATTTTTCGGCTGCTCTCACATCATTTATTATTTCTAAAGCATCAGAATTTAACTTGTGGTCTTGCATTCTTATTCCCCTAAATAATATTAATTTTATTTAAATCATAAGTATTTTCTTTGGTCAATTTTGGCATATATGCTGAGTATTCGATATCATTATTATTAATGCCTACTATTACCCAGCATAAATTACTATCATATATAGAGTCTATATCTTTTTTTGATGGTTTTGAATTTAACAAGTTATTAGGATGGCTATGATAATGACCAATAACTAGTAATTTAGTATTTCTATATTCTTTTTGAATATTTATTATATCATAAGGATCAATTTCAAAAAACTTCTGCGGATTCTTTGCTATATTATTAGCAGTTTTTATATCTTCGCATATCAATATATTATCTTTAGCGTAGCCTATTAGAAAGCCACAGCATTCTTCTGGATATTTTTTTAAAGCATGACGATGAATATTATTTTTAATTAGATTAGATAACTTGATACTAACCATTATTTATTTATTAAAATAGATTTTAATTCTAAGCCAGTATCTATACTTATTATCTTAAATATATATTTTTTATCATCTTCAAATTTTATAATAATATTTTTTTCGTTACTTGTAAGATCCTTTAAGTCCATATTATTTGGAGATATTATTTCTATTGAAGAGTTAATAATCTTATCTTCATCTGATTGTATTAGTTTGCTCCCTCTTTGTATTATAGTGAAAACTAGAAATGAAGTTCCCAATAATATTAGGATGCCCATAAATATTACTAAAAATTTTAGACCTCTCATTATATATCACCTATATTAATTATTATTTAATATGTTTAAGCTTTTTTTATGGATATTTCTACTAAAGTGATTGAATTTTTAGTTTCTGATGAAGAAAAAGGCATTAGAGTTGATAAGGCCTTTACATTACACAATGAAAAATTTAGCAGATCTTATTTTAAAAAACTTATTCTAAGTGGTCACTTATATATTAATAATAAAAAGTATATAGATCCTTCGTATAAATTAATTAAAGGAAGCTACGTAAGAATTGTCGTGCCAGAGTTAGAGGACGACATACCTGTTCCTGAGAATATACCTTTAGATATTATATATGAGGATGAGTTCTTAATAATAATAAATAAAAAAGAAGGAATGGTAGTTCATCCAGCACCTGGAAACTATTCAGGCACATTGGTACATGCTTTATTATATCATTGTAAGGGAAGTTTATCCGGTATTGGAGGAGTAAAAAGACCAGGTATTGTTCATAGATTGGATAAAGATACTTCTGGATTAATGATAGTTGCAAAAAATGATGAAGCCCATAGATATTTATCAAGAGCTATTTCCTTAAAAAATATAGAAAGAAAATATCAAGCCATTGTCTGGGGAAAGCCAATACATAGATTAGGAATAATAGAGAATAATATAGGAAGGAACCCACATGATAGAAAAAAAATGGCAATTGTAAAAAATGGCGGTAGATCAGCAATTACGGAGTATAAAATTCTTAATTCATATGATTTTTCATCTATATTGGAGTGTAACTTGCAAACTGGAAGAACGCATCAAATTAGAGTTCATTTAGCAAGTATTGGTTTACCAATTATTGGAGATCAGTTGTATTCTAAAGGTCATACGATACCTTTAAAAATGCCAGAAGTAGTGAAAAATTTCTCCAGACAAGCTTTACATTCATATAGCTTAAAATTATTACATCCATTTACTAAAAAAGAGTTAGAATTTACTTTAGGCTTACCTGATGATATGAAAAATCTAAAAATATCAATTGAAAATTTTAAATAAATTTACTTGATATTTTGGTCAGAATACCCAATTTATTGTTTATAAAATATTTTATAGGAATGTATGCATGTCTAATATAACCTTACCTTCAATTTCAGCCGATGGTAGCTTAAAAAGATATTTATCCGAAATAGGGCAATTTCCTATATTAAAACAAGATGAAGAATATACTCTTGCAAAAAATTGGCTTGAACATGAAGATATTGATGCTGCACATACCTTAGTTACTAGTCACTTAAGATTAGTGGCTAAAATAGCTATGGGCTATAGAGGTTATGGACTGCCTATTTCAGATTTAATAAGTGAAGGTAATATAGGATTAATGAAAGCTGTAAAACGTTTTGATCCAGATAAAGGCTTTCGCCTAGCTACATATGCCTTACTATGGATTAAAGCCTCAATTCAAGAATATATATTACATTCCTGGTCTTTAGTAAAAATAGGAACAACCTCTGCTCAAAAAAAATTATTTTTTAATTTAAGAAGGATAAAAAATGAGTTGAAAGTATTTGATGAAAAAGACCTATCTCCAGAAGCTATAAAAAAAATAGCCCAAAAATTAGTAGTAGATGAGCAAGAAGTAGTTAATATGAATCAAAGGATAGGAGGGGACTATTCTTTAAATGCACCTAGAAAAATTGATTCTTCTGAAGGAGATTGGCAAGAAGTATTAGTTGATGAACAATCTGTTAATCAAGAAACATATGTTTCTGAAAAACAAGAACTTGATAAAAGAAGGTCTATGTTAGGTTCTGCCTTATCCCTATTATCTGAGAGAGAGAGGAAAATATTTAGTTATAGAAGACTTACAGATGAACCAAAGACTTTGGAAGAGTTAAGTAAAGAGTATAATGTAAGCAGAGAAAGAATTAGGCAAATTGAAGTTAAGGCTTTTGAAAAAGTTCAGGCAGCAGTAAAAAGTATAAGTAAATCAGAAAATAATTTAGCCATAGAGGCTAAAAAGTTTATTTAAAAGGATTATTTATTAAAATGGTATCATTTCTTTCAGGAGATGTTGATATCATTGAAACTGGGCAATCAATTAATTTTTCAATTCTTTTAATGTATTTTTTTGCATTAGAAGGTAATTCTGAGAAAGATTTACACTTCTGAGTATTTTTTTGCCAGCCTTTAAAAGTTTCATAAATTGGCTTTATTTTATTCATTTCTGTATAACTTTCAGGAACCGATTTAATAACTTTATTATTTATTTTATAGCCTACACAAACTTTTATTTCTTTAAAAGAGTCCAATACGTCAAGTTTTGTAAGAGCTATTCCATTAACCCCAGATAATTTAATAGTATAATTTACCATTACTGCGTCAAACCAACCACATCGTCTCTTTCGACCTGTTACTACTCCAAATTCATGTCCTATCTTTCCTAATAATTCCCCAGTTTTATTGTTTAACTCAGTTGGGAAAGGGCCATTACCTACCCTTGTAGTATATGCTTTAGTTATTCCTAAGACATTATGTATAAGAGAAGGCCCGATTCCAGAACCAGTCGCGGATTGTGCTGATACTGTATTAGATGAAGTTACAAAAGGGTATGTCCCATGGTCAATATCTAACATTGAACCTTGAGCTCCTTCAAATAGGATATTTTTATTTAATTTATTAGAAGATATAATTAATTCCATAGTATTAGTTACAAATGGTTTTAAAACAGGAGCAATTTTATCTAATATTTTATTTATATTTGCTTTCCGTATTGGTTTTTTATTTAAACCTTTTAAAATAATATTATGGTGATTAAGAGCTGCTATTAATTGTTTTTCTCTACTTTCTTTATTGAATAGATCACACACTCTTATTGCTCTTCTTCCGACTTTATCTTCATAAGCAGGACCTATGCCTCTGCCTGTAGTACCTATTTTATTATTACCTTTAGCATTCTCTCTTAATATGTCTAATTCTTGATGATAAGGTAATATTAAACTAGCTTTATTTGATATTTTTAATAATTTAGGTGTAATTTTTAGTCCTTGTTTTTCAATTTTTATAATTTCATTTATTAGAGCCCAAGGATCTATAACTACACCATTACCAATAATGGAGACTTTTTTTCTAATTATACCGGAAGGAAGTAGACTAAGTTTAAATACTTTTTTATTTAATACAATTGTATGTCCGGCATTGTGCCCTCCTTGAAACCTGACTACAACGTTAGCTCTTTCGGATAACCAATCAACTATTTTTCCTTTTCCTTCATCGCCCCATTGAGTGCCTACTATTGTAACATTTGTCATTTAATCACCATAAAAATTATAGTTCTTCTATTTTCGTACCATTTAAAATATGAGAACAATTATATATTTTTGCTTCTTCTTTGTTGAGTGCTTTTCTATTGTGGCTGATAATAGTAATCCAGCCATTCTTTCTCAATTCGGCAAGAACACTAGTCTTATGCTTATAAGGAATAAAAATACGCTTTTGTTTATCTTTAATTTGTGTAGCTCTCAATAGGCCATCAAATAAAATAGACAAACCCATACCATAGTGTCGTTTCCCATTGAAATTAAGTATATATTCTCCTCCAAAACCTAATTCTCTTTTAACATTGGATGAAAAAATTGCAAAACCTATACCTGAATAATAATTAAAACCTCTATTTTCAATAGGGTCTATAGTAATTTTTACATTTGGATGAAGAATTTTTATTTTATCACATATTAAGGATATCTCTTTAATCAACTTTTTAGCCTTTGGTGGTAAATCTATCTGATTTAATTTACTTAATGCTCTTTCATTTTCTCCTGCTGAATCAGCTATTTTTGAGAGCAGTTTTCCACAAGTAGGTATAGTCTTAATTTTATTGATATTTTTTACTCTTAAATATGATTTTGCTGATTTAATGAGTTGGTTACTGAGTTTAGCATTATCCATGATTAAATTTGCTAAATTTGGCATGGTAATATCTATAATTAAATTTGAGATATCTACTTCTGTCAATGCCTGAATGCCTGTTGATATTACCTCTACTGCCCCTGATACATTTGGAGCACCATATAATTCTATTCCTGCCTGCTTGATTTGTCTTTCGGGATGCAATTGAGAACCTATTGGACGTAAAACATCCCCTATGTATGATAATCTTAATACTTTATTATCGTTTTTACTTAATTTCTCTGCAGCAATCCTAGCAATTTGTGGTGTTATATCATTTCTAATGTACATAGGTTTATTTGAAATAGGGTCAACTATTCTAAAAATATTTTGTTTATTAGTCGTATCTAAAAATAACGTATAATTTTCCTCAAACTCTATCATAGGAGGGCTAACTTTTTCATAACCATTTAATTTAAAGCTATTCATTAAAGTTTGAGATAAAAAAGAGTCTTGGAAAGATTTCTTTTCTAAAAGGTCATTAATACCCCTGGGAAGTAATGTAATTTTTTTATCATAATTTTTCATAGTAATGTTTCAATATTTCAATATAAAGATATTAAATCTAAATAATATTTTTTGCAAAATTAAGTGGCTTTACATTTTTCACATGAGGAATATTATTTAATTCCTCTATTAGTTTAGATGAAACTGGCTCATCAATTTCTATAAGTGCTATTGCGTCACCACCTACTTTTGTCCTACCCAAATGAAATGTTGCTATATTAATTTTAGCATTTGACAAAATAGACCCCAAAGAGCCAATAAAACCTGGTTTATCTTCATTAGTGATAAATAACATATTAGGGCCAAGTTCTGCTTCAATTCGGGTATTCATAACTTCAACTATTCTTGGTTGATTACCATATAATGTACCAATTACATTTCTTGTTCTTCTTTCTGTTTCTACAGTTAAATTAATATCTGTTATATAATCCCCTGTTTTTTCTCGAATAGAAGAAGTAATATTCATATTTCTGTTTTTTGCGATCACTGGAGCATTAACTACATTTACTGCTTCCATATTGGGAGACAATAAACCTGCTATTAGAACACTTATTAAAGGCTTTGTATTTAATAACGCAACTTGCCCTCCAAATTCTATTTTTATATTTTTAATACTTGTTTCAGTTATTTGACCTGCAAGTTTACCAATTTGCTCGCATAATTTTATATATGGCTTAAGTTTTGGAGCATCTTCTGCTGAAATTGATGGAATATTTAACGCATTTGTTATTGCGCCATTATTTAGATAATTAGACATCTGTTCTGCAACTTGAATAGCTACATTTTCTTGAGCT
>JAYGEJ010000149.1:0-4229 GCA_046582425.1 Alphaproteobacteria bacterium | reverse complement strand
AAGGAGAATAAATATGTTCCTTTCGTTACACCTGCCATAGCTCTTGATTGGATTGTAGATGTAGCTATCTTCTTATAACTTAACCATCTAAATAATTCTCCAAAACCAGGTATTTCTTTTTCAAGAATCTCATTAAATACTTCAGGTGTTAAATCTCTTCCAGTTATTCCAGTTCCACCTGTGGTAATTACTACGTCTATATCTTTATTATCAATCAGTTTATTTAAAATTATTTTTATTTGAACTACGTCATCCTTAACAAGAAATCTATCAAACACTTTATGTCCTGCAACTTTTATACGCTCTTCAAGAGTGTCTCCAGATTTATCATTTTCTAGAGAGCGTGTATCTGACACCGTTAATAACGCAATATTAATAGGTTTAAAAACTCTATCTTTATCTATACCTAACATACTCCTCCTATTAAAAACTTAAATTTTTATATTTTGGCCAAAAGTTGTTAACTAGGTCTTTTCTACTTAACTTGGGTTGTTGTAACTTATCTCTATATATCCACATATTTTTTAAAACCTTCTTAACAAACCACCTAGTTTCATAACTTGGTATACTTTCTATATACAGCAAAGGATCAGAATAAATTTTAATTTTTTCATTCCACTTTTTGTATCTTGTTGGTCCTGCATTCCAAGCCATCAAAAGTGGTACTAATGAATTAGAAATATTTTCTTTATCCATTAGTCTTAATAACAATTTCTGACCTATTAAAATATTATACTCTAAATCATATAATTTCCATAAATTTGAGCCTCTAATTGAGCGATCCCTCATTACAGTCCTGGCTGTACTTGGCATTAATTGTAATAAACCTCTAGCGCTCCTTGGACTTTTAGCTTTTAAGTAAAAGCTAGATTCTTTTCTCATTAAAGACCATAGAAGTACTTCGTCTATTTTTTTTTCTTGGTGATTAATCCATTGAGGAGAAGGATATAAAGCTAAATAACTTAAATCACCTTTTTGAAATAATTTATCACCTAATCTGAGTTGCACTGCAGGCAAATTTAAATAATTGGTTAATTCTAATAGCTCATAAATATTATCATTTCCTAAAAGACCATAGACAAATCTGATTTCTTGATCAGCTTCACCATATCTACCTATACTTGATAAAGCTAAAGCTCGTTTTATGTGTTCGTTATTTAAGATGTCTAATTTAAAAAAGCTGCCTGGCTTATTTACTTCCCATGTAATATTTTCTTTATAGCCTAAATATTCAATGGCTAATTGCCCATAAAAAGTATTTACTTGTTCAGCGGCAATAATAAAATTATTTCTTGCCTCTAATTCATTATTAAATTCTTGATAAATCTTAGCAGCCCAATAAGCTCCTGCCGACTTTAACCAAATATTTTTTTTTATTTTAGATAACTGAATAAAATGTTTGAGGGCCACTTCAGTTTTATTTAACCTATATGATGCCAAACCCGCTCTCCAATATAATTTAGGATTATCAATCCCAGAACGACTCGCAGCATTAATTGCAATTTTCATGGAGACTTTATCTTTACCTACTGCATAATAACCCGCTGAAATAATTGATTTTAAATCATCTTCTATGTAGTTGGGCAGATTACTATTATTTAATTCTCTAAGAGCTTGAGTAGGTCTACCTCTCTTAACAAGACTTTTAATATTTTTATAAATATTATTATACTTGACTGGTATACTA
Source organism: Alphaproteobacteria bacterium (assembly GCA_046582425.1). Classification (GTDB taxonomy): domain Bacteria; phylum Pseudomonadota; class Alphaproteobacteria; order TMED109; family TMED109; genus TMED109. The sequence continues at coordinate 2,542 of JAYGEJ010000149.1, read as the reverse complement.
AAATTTTCTAGCGGAATAATGCTTTTGAAATCTCTGCCTGAACCTGCCAATCTATTTAATTTTAATGGTTTTTTAAGAGATTTTGTATTTTTAGGCTTTCTTCTATCAGCTAATTTCCAAATTTTATCTGACATTGGATGGTCAGAGTATAAAATCAACCACTCTTTTAATTCATTATATTTAGATCTATATTTTGTAGGATGCATAAGTTTTTGATACTTAACATGTCCTAATAATATTTTATTCTCTAATTGCTCTATTATTTTACTAGCTTCTTGCCATTTTCCTAATTTTTGTAGAGAAAATATATTTTTATATTTCTGTATATCTTTAACACTTAAAATAATTTCTTCATTAGAATCTTTAGCTGCTTCTAATAATAAAGGATAAAAATACTCACTTTCTTTATTTATAATATTATTAGCAAAGCTATTATTAATAATAATACAAGAAAATAATATAAACATAGCCAGAGGGTTTATTTTACTAAATTTAAAACTAGAGGTTAAAAACACTAATGCACCTGATTATTTGTGAAATTAAACATTAAATTATCCATCAATACTACATTGACATGAGAAAATACAACTTTAATCAAGTAATTTTTTTTCTTACTTCTTTAAGGTCTTTCCAGGTTTCTTTTTTACTTTCTGGATGAACTAGGACGTATCTAGGATGAAACATAGAAATGCCTAGAACTGACTCTAAATTTTCTTTTATTTTAATATTATACCATTTTCCCCGACTTTTAAATATACTATCTTCTGTATTTGTAAGAAGCTTAGTAACTTCAGCACCAAACATAATAATTATTTTAGGTTTAACAATTAAAATTTGTTTTTTTATTATTTCTAATTCTAAATCTAAATTTGCTTCTATTTTAGTAATATTAAAATGAAGATTTGTATAATAAGTGTTGCTCTTATCGAAACCTATAGCTTTTAACATAGCATCCAATAATTTTTCTAATTCGCCATGGAAAGGTTTAGTATTTTTTATAATAGTATCCTCTGGCTTATCTCCAATAACCATAAGGTCTGCTTTTGTGGAACCTTCATAGAAAATATTGTTGGACTGCGATATAAAGTTTTTTGATAATAAAAACTCTTTTAAGGATTGAATATTATCAATAATTTCAAGATTGATATTCTTTGAAATTACTTCTTCAGATGACCCCTCATTTGAATTATGAGATTTAGATATTAACCCATGAAAGCTTCTTGTATCGGCATTTAATGGTTCGTAACAACCTATATCATCTAACCATTTTATAGCTTCGTTTAGTATTGACTCATCTGGATTATTAGGCATGTAAATAAAATTTAAATAGATCCATAAGGAATAGGTCTACCGTCATTATCTTTAATTAATTTACCCGCCTCATCTTGAGCTGCAATATAATTACCATGTCCTAACCATGACCCAATATATTTAACTGGTTTGGCAACTTTACCATTAAAAGTTTTATCTTTTTGTTTTTCACCTCTTGCAGCAGGATTATTTTTTGTAATAGCCACTAAATTTTCCTTTATTCTGTTTTTAAAGAAAACTTAAAAATCAAGTTCTCTTTTACAAAAACCTGTATAATCAATTAATTAAAATAATACAATCCATAATATATATATTTTAGTATAGTTAATTATATATTTAATGTGAGGAGTTTTTATTATGCTTTTTAGAAAGATTATAATTACATTAGTCTTTACTATTTTTAGTGGACAAGTATTTGCTGATAATTGGCGTCCTAACCAAGTTGGGGCATTCTTAAGTAGTAAAATTGCCCGTTCAATCACTGATATTGAAAATTCAGCTTACTTCGCACAGTATTCATATAATCGTAATCCCGATTCGTTTGCTTTAGGAGCTATTGCACTAGAAGCTTTAATAGCTAACGGGCAAATTACTGAAGCTCTTCCCATAGGATTAAAAATTTCAAAAGATATGCCTGAGATCACTTTAGCTCAATACCTTAGCATAGTAGAACATCTAAATTCTAATGCTAATGACAAAGTTCTTGAAACATTATTAAAAGTTTCCCCAAATGGTATAGATAATTTTATACTTCCAATTTTACAAACATGGGCTGCTGCAGCTTCCAATAAGGAATTGGGAGGCCTTGAAATTATGCGGGAACAAGCAAATAGAGGTGTTTTGGAACCTTTATATGACTATCATATTGCACTAATTTATGAGTTTAAGGGAGATATAGAAAATGCTCATTCATTCTATAAAAATATAATAAACAGATCTAATAATGCTAATGCCCATGTTTACTCTAGGGCAGCAATATTTTTTGCTAATAACAATTATACTGAGCTATATAACAAAACTTTAATTAAGTTAGAAAAGATAGACCCATATAGCAATGAATTATTTATACTAAAAAATAATAATTCTTATACTAGAAAAAATAATATAAGTAATATTAAACAAGGTATATCCGAAGTATTTTTAAATAGTGCTGAAATTTTATTCAATGAAGGACTTGATAGACAAGCTTTAATTTATGCTCAAATTTCTTCATATTTATCTCCAAATTCCG
>JAYGEJ010000141.1:0-2549 GCA_046582425.1 Alphaproteobacteria bacterium | reverse complement strand
ATAAGACACGAGAAAAATAAAACAGTTATTAATGAATGGTTAGAATCTAAAGAAGAAATAATTAGGAATTCTAAAGGGTAATTAAATATGAAAAATATTTCTATATTAGGCTTAGGTAATATATCCATTGAGCTTTGTTCTAGTTTAAAGAAAAAAGGTTTTAACGTATTTGGTTCAACTGATAATTCTTATAGGAAAATAGCTCTTAAAAAGCTAGGCGTTAAAATATTCTCGAGAAGTAATATAAATAAATGCATATTAAAAGCTGATAAAATAATTATTACCATTCCGCCTGATGCTGATGGATGCCCGGTTGTTAGAAATTTTTCAAAAGAAATTATAGAATCAAATATACAGTGGATTGGCTATTTATCAAGTACTTCTGTTTACGGAAATCATAATGGAAAAGTAGTAAATGAAAATAGTTTATTAAGGCCTAAAGAAGAGGTAGCTAAATCTAGAATTGAAGGAGAAAAAGATATACAAGTATTAGGCGAAAAACATTCAATAGCCGTTGAAATATTTAGGGTATCTGGAATATATGGAAAAGATAGAAACGTCATCAATCAAATTTTATCTAAAAAAGTAAAACCATTATATAAAAAAGGGCATTTCTTTAATAGAATTCATGAAGAGGATATAGCTAGGGTTTTAACTAGAGCTTGCTTAAATAAAACGAATTCAGGCGTAGTTAATTTATCAGATGATCTGCCCGCTTCTCAACTTGAAGTTATTAGTCATGCATTTAGTATTATGAATATGACAATGCCTAAATATAAAAATTATAATGATATAAGTTCTAAGATCCCTTTAAGTGTTCGTAGGTTTTGGGAAAGTAACAGAAGAGTTGATAATACTTTATTAAAAAAAAGATATGGTGAACTATTACACCCAACTTATAAAGAGGGTTTATTATATATTCATAATAATTATTTATCACATTCATTAAATAAAGATTGAATAATAGAAATAGTTTTTTTTAATTGTATTTGGTTGGAAAGTCTATGGTCTCCGTCTTTTATAAGTATAAGGTCGGTATCTGTGTTATTACTTTTATGAAATATTTTTAAACTTTCTTTCCAACTAACAGCTTCATCCTTATCTCCATGTATGAGTCTTATTGGAAATGGAAATAATAATTTTTTAGATTTTAATAATAGGTTTTCATTTCCTGCCTTAATATTCTCTTTTGTTATTATATATCCATTTTCATCATATTCAGAGGATATTCTAGTAAAACCTTGATTCAGAATTTCTGTTTTTTGTATTGTATTTAATTCTTTATCCCATAATCTTTTTGTGAAATCAGGAGCTGCTGCAATGGTTACTATACCTTTAACCTTTAAAGCATTTTTTAAACCAATTTTTAGTGCAATCCATCCACCCATACTTGAACCTATTAAGATTTGTGGATTAGAAGTTACTTTATTCAGTATTTCTGAAGAATCTTCAATCCATTCTTTTATAGAACTATCTTTAAATTCTTCTGAAGAATTTCCATGTCCTGAGTAATCAAATAAAGTACATTCATATTCTTTTTTTTTACACCATTGAAATATATATTTAGCTTTACTACCTTTCATATCAGAACAAAAACCACTAAAAAACATAAAGCCTATTTTCGAATTACCTTTATAATATTGGTATGCAATTTTTCTATTATGCTTTGTATGAAGTATTTTATGCATTAAAGTATTTTAATATTATAATTATTTATAGTAAAGGTTAATAGATATCTTAGAGAGCTTTTTATGAATTTAAATATTAAAAACTATAGAGTTTTACAAGTTTTACCTCATTTAAATAGTGGTGGACTAGTATCTGGAGCTATTGAAATTTCTGGTGCTTTACAAAAATCAGGAAGTTCTTCTTTTATTGCCTCTCAAGGTGGAAGAAGAGAAAGAGAAATTACAAGAGAAGGAGGCAAGATATTTTTATTACCTTTAGCTAGCAAAAATCCTTTTATTATATTCTTAAATATTTTCAGATTATCAAAAATTATAAAAAAAAATAAAATTAGTATAATACATGCGAGAAGTAGGGCGCCAGCATGGAGCGCGTATTATGCAGCTAAAAAAATGGGTATACCATTTGTAACTACTTTTCATGGGACATATTCCATGAAAGGAAAAATAAAAAAAATATATAATAGTGTAATGACTAAAGGGGATAGAGTTATAGCTATAAGTAATTTTATTAAAGACCATATTTTGAGGAACTATCATATTTATTCAAAAAGAATAGTTACTATTCATAGAGGAATTAATATTGATACTTTTAATCATTTAAAAGTTTCAGATGAAAGATTAATTGCTTTCTGTAAAAAATTTAATATTCCTGAAGATAATTTTGTAATTTTATTGCCTGGCAGAATAACAAGATGGAAGGGACATAAAAATTTAATAGACGCTATTGCTATGCTTGGTAGAGAGGATATTACTTGTTTGTTTGTTGGTGATAAACAGGGGAGAAACAAGTATTGTAATGAATTAAATTTACATATTGATAAATTAGGATTAACAAATAATTTTAGAATTATTGCAAACCAA
>JAYGEJ010000132.1:0-1798 GCA_046582425.1 Alphaproteobacteria bacterium | reverse complement strand
AATGAAATTAAATCAAAATTATTATAAGGGGCGATATCACATGCAAAATTTAATAGCAAGGTATTTAAATAAAGATGATTATGTTTGTAATGATTAAAAACTAAAATTATAATAAATAAAAATTCTTTAATAATATGGATATATAATGCAAGCTCTACAAATACTTAATGATGTATTTGGATATAACTCTTTCCGCTCTGGACAAGAAGAAATTATAAACACTATACTAGATAAAAAGAATATACTTGCTGTAATGCCAACTGGTGCAGGTAAATCTTTATGTTATCAAATTCCTGCCTTAATGTTTTCTAGAGGTACAATTGTGGTTTCACCTTTAGTAGCTTTAATGGATGACCAAATTTTAGCACTAAAAGAAAATGGTGTGGCTGCAGAAAGAATTCATTCTCATAGATCAGAAGAATTAAATAAAGAAACCTTAATAAATTTTAAAAAAGGTAAAATAAAAATACTATATTTATCTCCAGAAAATTTGATGAGTGAAAAAACATTGAATGAACTTAGTGACACTGATATTGCAATGTTTGCTATTGATGAAGCTCATTGTATTTCTAAATGGGGCGTTAGTTTTAGACCTCAATATGAAGAACTCTCTAAATTATATAAAATATATCCTGACACTATTATAGCTGGCTTCACGGCTACAGCTGATAAAAATACAAGAGAAGATATAGTTAAAAAACTTAGTAATTATAACTCAAAAATATTTATTCAAGGGTTTGACAGACCTAATTTAAGTCTTGCTGTAGATCAAAAGGATGATTGGAAAAAACAAATACTTATTTTTTTAGAAAATAAAAATGGTGAGTCAGGTATTATATATTGCTTATCAAGAAAACAAACTGAAGATGTCTCTTTATTCCTAAATAAAAATAATTATAATACATTACCTTATCATGCTGGACAAGACAGTAATAAACGTAAAACTAATCAAGAAATTTTTATGAATAATAAAGGTGTAATTATAGTAGCCACAATTGCATTTGGAATGGGAATTAATAAATCAAATGTAAGATTTGTTGCTCACCTTAGTCTACCATCTAGTATTGAAGCATATTATCAAGAAATTGGGAGAGCAGGTCGTGATGGAAATCCAGCTGAGACTTTATTACTTTATGGGCTAAATGATTTATTTCAAAGACGTCGTTTTATAGAAAATGATGGAGATGATATTCAACATAAATTAAGAGAAAATAAAAGACTTGATAGTCTTTTAGCTTATTGTGAAACACCTATATGTAGAAAAAAAGCTTTATTGTCTTATTTTGATGAAAAAGTAGAAAACTGCAATAATTGTGATAATTGCTTAAATCCTCCTAAAATGCTAGATGGAACTAAATTAGCTCAAATGGTTCTATCTGCTATATATCGGACTGGGCAATTTTTTGGAGCCGTTCATATAATAAATATTTTATTAGGAAATATAACTGAAAAAATTCTTGAAAAAAAACATGATAAAATTAAAACCTTTGGCGTAGGAAATAATTATAAAAAAGATTTTTGGCAGGGATTTATTAGACAACTAATTTCTTCAGGGCATATAATAATTAATATAAAAAAATTTGGGTGTTTACAAATCACACAATCTGGTCTTAAAATTTTGAAAGACGAAGAATATTTTAATTATAAAGAAATAATATTAAAAGCAACAAAAAATTCAAAGAACAATAAAATAAAAGAAATAGCTAATATAGATGATGATGATTTAAAAATTTTAACCTCATTAAAAGAGCTAAGGTTAAATATTGCTAGAGAAAAATCTATTCCAGCATTTGTAATT
>JAYGEJ010000011.1:0-1625 GCA_046582425.1 Alphaproteobacteria bacterium | reverse complement strand
TAAAATATAATATTAAATTGTTAAAAATATTTTTTAAATTATTATATATTATATGTATGGAGATTTAAATGAAGCCGCTTGATGGAATTAAAGTAATAGACTTATCTACACTACTACCTGGACCTTTAGCTACTTTAATTCTAGCAGAAGCAGGAGCTGAAGTAATAAAGGTTGAAAGAATAGGAGGAGAAGATATGAGAAGATCTCCCCCATTCATTGATGGAGAGAGTATTCTCTTTGCAATTCTTAATAGAGGAAAACGTTCTATAGAATTAAATATAAAATCTAAGGAAGGCTATGAAAAAATAGCTAAGCTAATTAAATCAGCTGATGTTGTTGTAGACCAGTTTAGACCAGGAGTTATGGAACGCTTAGGCCTTGATTTTAATAGTTTAATAAAAATTAAACCTAATATTATTCATTGTTCCATAACAGGGTATGGCCAAAATGGCCCTAAAAAATTGGTTGCTGCTCATGATTTAAATTATATGGCTGAATCTGGGTTGCTATCTCTCGCAAAAGAAAAAGATGGCTTTCCTGCAATGCCTAATGCCCAAATAGCTGATATAGCAGGAGGAAGTTATCCTGCTGTAATTAATATACTTTTAGCGTTGAGAGAAGTAGAAAAAACCGGTAAGGGAAAATTTTTAGATATTTCTATGACAGATAATCTTTTTCCTTTCATGTGGATGGCATTAGGCTTAACTGCTAATAAATTCTATTCTAAAGGAGGAGATTTGCAATTGACTGGAGCCAGTCCACGTTACGGGATATATGAAACTTTAGATAAAGGTTATATAGCTTTAGGAGCATTAGAAGAAAAATTCTGGCTAAGATTTTGTGAAGTTATAAGCCTACCAAATAAATTGATAAATGATAATATTGATCCAAATGAAACAAAAGAAGCAATAGTAAAAATAATTAAAAATAAGAATACAAAAGAATGGAAAGATATTTTAGCTAATGAACAAAATATATGTTGTTCCATTGTCAATTCATTAGAGGAAGCTATGCAAGATTCTCAAATTATAGAAAGAGAATTATTATCTGCAAAAATGAAAATAGGAAATACAGATATTTTTCCTATGCCAACTCCTCTAGCTCCTACATGGAGACCAAAAGAAATACTTAAAAATGCTCCTGAACTAGGAGAAGCAAATTCTTTTTATATGGAAAAATTATGAAAAATAAGACAATACATGTAATATCAGATTCCTTTTCTTTAAATGATAATAAAGAATTTTCTAACCTAAACATAATTAATATTTTAGTTAGAGATAATAGTAGCTTGTCGAAAAAAATATTAGAAGCATCAAAAGATACTGATTTAATAATTTTAGTAAATTTAATTAATATTTTTGATGAAAATATATTGAATACTATAAAAAAACTAAATTGCAATTTACTATATTGTTCAGAGCATAATTTTGAAAGAACAAATAAAGTCAACGCAATTGCTACTCTAACAACTCATGTGATTCAAGGTTTTAAAAGCGAAACTAATAATGTTTTATATGAAGCAATAAAAGAAATAATTAAATAAATTTATGGAGAAAAAATATTTCAATTAAACCTAAAAATTCAGTATTAAATATTGCTCCTTATGTTCCAGGTAAATCTGGAAT
>JAYGEJ010000126.1:0-7277 GCA_046582425.1 Alphaproteobacteria bacterium | reverse complement strand
GAAAATATATCTGTTGACCATACTATCAATAAAAACCATAAAATTATATCAAAGCCATTAATTAAATTTCTTATCTCATAAAGAAATATAAATGGTAAAGATAAATAAATAGGCCCTAAAATCACAAATAACTTATTTATTTTAGAAGTGTTCTTTGAGCAGACATTTAGAATAAGTATAACAATAAAAAAAATAATGCTAAATTGTAAACTTAATAAACTAAGTAAAAAAATAATGACATTGAAAGTAGACTTAGTACACTTAAGCATTATTGAACTTATATTTTCTGTAATTGTTACCCATTCATATGTCATCATAAAAACTAGAGCAGATAGAATAAATATTAAAAAATACCCTCCTATATAAATACTAGATAAAGCAAATATTATTAAAAATATGGATGAAAAAATTCTATAAATTGAATTACTATTTGTAATTTTAATAGTCATTTATCTGCCCATACCTTCTGTCTCTATTCTCAAAGTTTTTTAAAACTTCTATATAAGCACTAGTATTAAAATCAGGCCAATTACAACTAACAAATTCATACTCAGAATAAGCTGATTGCCATAGTAAAAAATTACTTATTCTATATTCACCACTCGTTCTAATTATAAGATCTGGATTAGGAATTCCTTTAGTCATTAGACTATTTTCTATTTCTTCTAATGTTAATCTTTCTATTGATTTATTCTTTACAATAAAATCATTATAAATATTTATTATAGCGCTTCTAATGTCTTCTCTTCCACCATAATCCAAAGCAATTATTAAATTTAATCCATCATTTTTATCAGAATTTATTTCTAATTTTTCTATTTTATCAATAATACTTTTATTTAATCTGTCTCTTCTTCCAATAACTCTTAATCTAATATTTTCTTTAAGAAAATTTTTTGCATCTTTATTTAAGAAATTTTCAAGTAAATTCATTAAGTCATTTATTTCTAACTTAGGCCTATTCCAATTTTCTGAAGAGAAAGCATATAAAGTTAAGAAACTTATATTAAATTTAATCGTAGAATCTACAATTTCTTTTAAACGTTCTACGCCAGCTTTATGGCCTGCTAGTCTAGGTAAACCCTTATTATTTGCCCACCTACCATTTCCGTCCATAATAATAGCAACATGATCTGGATACAACTAATATACTCCTAATATAGAGATTTATACTTTCTTAATTTCTTCTTCTTTACTAAGAGATAAAGTTTCAATTGATTTGATCATTTCATTTGTTAAATTTTGAATCTTATCTGCTGTTTCTCTTTGTTCATCATCTGTATAATTGTTATTTTGATGTAGTCTTTTAAGAAGATTCATTGCATCTTGTCTAACGTTCCTAACAGATATTTTAGAATTTTCTGCATATTTTGAAGCTGTTTTAGCTAATTCTATTCTTCTTTCTTGATTTAGTTCAGGCATAACAATTCTAATAATTGAGCCTTCAGTTTGAGGATTTAAATTTAAACCAGATTCATGTATACCTTTTTCAATTAAATTTATATTTCCAGCATCCCATACCTGAATTGAAACTAGTTTTGCCTCCGGTATAGAAACAGTAGCTAAATCTCTAAGTTTCATTACTTGGCCATATGCATTAACATTAATTGTTTCAAACATATTAGCACTTGCTCTTCCAGTTCTTAGACCTGAAAACTCAGTTTTTAGAACTTCTATAGAATTATCCATTCTTCTTTTAATATCAGTTAAATCTATTTCTTCCATTTTCTTTCCTTTAAAGTTAGCTGGATATTACTGTTTTTATACCTTTCCCATTTATAATAGATGACAAAGCATTTTTTCTATTAATTGAAAACACTACTATTGGAATATTATTATCTCTAGCTAATGATATTGCTGAAGCATCCATAATTTCTAAATTATCTGATAAAACTTTTGAATACGTAATTTTATCATATTTTATTGCATTATTATGTTTAACAGGATCTCTATCATAGACTCCATCAACTTTGGTACCTTTCATAAGAACAGTACAGTTCATTTCAGCGGCTCTTAAAGCAGCTGCTGTATCTGTAGTAAAGTAAGGATTTCCTGTTCCACCTGCAAATATAACTATTCTTCCTTTTTCTAAATGTCTAATTGCTCTGCGTCTAATAAAAGGTTCACAAACTGTTTGCATAGGAACAGCCGATAAAACTCTTGAACTAACATTTTGTCTTTCAATAGAATTTTGAATTGCCATAGCATTTATTACAGTAGCAAGCATTCCCATGCTATCTGCCGTTCCTCTTTCTATACCTTGAGATGCTCCAGCTACGCCTCTAAATATATTTCCTCCTCCTACTACAATACAAATTTCAGTATTAGTTTTAGAAAGATCAACTATATCAGAAGTTATTTTATCGACAATTTCAGAATCTATTCCAAATTCCTTATTACCAAGTAGAGCCTCACCAGATAATTTAATCATAACACGAGTAAAAATATTATTATTATTTGTTATATTTTTATCTGTTACTTTCATTAAACCCACATAAATTTAGTTATTTATTTGTTCAGCTACCTCTGTTGCAAAATCTTTTTTCTCAACTTCAATACCTTCACCTAATATAAAATACTTAAAGTCTTTTATAAGTATACTACAAGATAATTCATTTTCTAAGTCTTTTAAAATTTTTGATACCTTAGATTCACCATCGATTACCCAAGTTTGGTCTAATAAAGTGATTTCTGAAAAAAACTTAGAAATTCGTCCTTCCACCATTTTTTCAATAATATTATCTGGTTTACCAGAATCTTTTGCTTGTTCTATAAGTATACTTCTCTCTCTTTCTATCACAGTATTATCAACTCCTTCAGAGTTAATTGCAATAGGTTTAGATGCAGCTATATGCATTGCTAATTGTTTTCCAAATGCGTTAATTTTATCTATATCTCCATTACTCTCAATAGATATAATGACTCCAATTTTTCCTAATCCCTCACTAATTTGTCCATGTATATAAGATGAAAAAATTGAGTTAGCTGACTTGCTCAATAAATAAGTTCTTCTAAGGACAATATTTTCACCAATTAATCCTATTAAATCTGTAAGACTTTCTTCTACAGTTTTTTCACTGTTTGTATATTTAGCAGACTTTAGAGCTTCTATTGTGCTACCTGATAATAGTGCTATATCAGAAATATTCCTTGCAAAGTTTTGAAAATCTGGATTTCTAGAAACAAAATCAGTCTCTGAATTTATTTCAACTAATGCTGCTGCCTCATTATTCATAGAAACAGTTATAACTCCATCAGCAGCTACTCTAGATGACTTTTTTTCAGCTCCAGATATACCTTTTTTCCTTAACCAATCTACTGCCTCCTCAATATTAGCGTTAGTTTCAACTAATGCATTTTTGCAATCCATCATACCAGCTCCAGTTTTATCCCTCAATTCTTTCACTAGTGATGCAGTAACTTCTGACATAGTAAGCTCCTTATATAATTATTTTTATTTTTTATCACCTTCAATAGACTTATCTTTATTTTCAATATTTTTTACTGAATCAAGATCATTTTTATCTGCTTTAACTATTTCAATTGGTTTAACTTCATTGCTATCTTTTTCAGTTATATGATCTTTTTTATTCTTATTGTTTTTCGCTTGTAGATTATCTTCCTTAGAAATAATTTCTTCTTTAAGTTGATCAGATTCACCAATATCTTTTCCTGAGTTACTAAATGAAGCCTGAAGTCCATCTAAAATTGACTCTGATATTAATTTACAATACATAGCAATGGCTCTTGTTGCATCGTCATTTCCTGGAATAGGGAAATCAATTCCATCGGGATTACTATTAGAATCTATTACTGCTATAACAGGAATTTTTAGAACATTAGCTTCTTTTATAGCAATATGTTCTTTATTAGTATCAATTACAAATAATACGTCAGGTAGACCTCCCATATCTTTTATACCTCCTAAAGAAGCTTCCAATTTATTTCTTTGTCTTTGAATACCTACTAATTCTTTTTTAGTTAAGCCTGAATCTTCTTTATTTAAAATTTCATCATAACTTTTAAGTCTTACTATAGATTTAGAAATAGTTTTCCAATTTGTTAAAGTTCCTCCAAGCCATCTATGATTCATATAGTACTGCCCAGAATTAATAGCTGATTCAGATATTATTTTTTGTGCTTGTCTTTTTGTACCTACAAATAAAACTCTACCTCCACCAGCAGCTATATCCCTTATAACCTTAAGCGCACTAGTAATTAACGGGTAAGTTTGTTGTAAATCGATAATATGAATACCATTTCTTTCTCCAAATAAATAGGGTTCCATTTTAGGGTTCCATCTATTTAATTGATGTCCAAAGTGAATTCCAGCTTCTAGAAGTTCCTTCATAGTATAATTAGGCATAGTCATAATTTATTCTCCTTATCCGGTTAAACCGCCATGAAAATTGAGCTGAAAAAACAGCACCGGAAGGCAATAATATATAAAGCCATATTCATGTGCGAAATAGATTTTTGTTTTACATTGCAAAAGTAATTATCGCAAGAAATAAAATAAATAATTTTATATTTTAAGTATAGGATTTATTGATAATACCTGTTGAGATGTCTCAAATTGTTCTTTAAATAATAAAGCAGATTTTATATATTGATGAGTTTCAATTTTAACTAAATTGCTTTCTCCATCATTAAAAATGATATGTATAGGAAATTTTTTATATTTTTTATCATTTATAATACTTGATTTTTAATCACTTATGAAACTATTAATATTCACATTATTTTTTAAGTTTATTTCAAGAGATAAAGTCAATTCATTAAGTTTAGCTTCTAATGGCCATAAATCTCTAACTAAAAGCCTACTAATTCCATTATTGTCTTTAGTAACTGCTATTTTTAAGTAGAGTTCGGTTCCTGGTTTTAATAAGAATTTTTTTTCTACGTAAATATCTGAATATATTATTACTTCTTGTAATGAAGAAGTACTTGAAATTATAAGCCTAGCAAACCTTCCATTTTTAGAAGATCTTTCAATAACCTGCATAACTACACCAACAGTATTTACAATTGTCTCTGAACTTTCATTAATTAATGAAATATCTGTAATATCTAATTGATCTAAATAATCTTTTGAGTAATCTAATGGGTGTCCAGAATAATAAAAACCTAGAGAAGTTCTCTCTCTTTCTAACTTTTCTTTATAATTCCAATCATCGACATCAGGTAGTTTCCATATTTCATCTAGATTGATTTCCGAACCAAATATGTTCTCTTGTTGGTTAGACTTATCTCCAGATGAGACAATTGATAATTCAACCAATACTTGAGCAGACATGAAAGTTTGCCTTCTATTAATATTGACTGAATTAAATGCTCCAGACAGAGACAAATTTTCATAATGTGACTTACCCAATAAACTGCTATCTATTCTGTTAGCAAATTCTAATAAAGATTTAAATAAACCATTTCTTTTTCTTTCTTCGACCACTATTGATAAAGCTTTATTTCCAATATTCTTAATACTACAAAGACCAGCTCTTACAGCAATTTTTCCATCTGATGAATTTTCTAAAGAATAGTTTATTTTAGAATAATTAATATCTGGACCTAATAAATTTATATCTAACCTATTAAGTTCATTTCTATATATATTGATTTTATCTGCTAAATCAGAATCAAAAGTCATTAAAGCAGATAAAAATATTTCTGGATGATTTGTTTTAAACCATGCAGTTTGATAAGCAATTAATGCATAAGCAGCCGCATGACTTTTGTTAAACCCATATCCTGCAAAACGTGCTATTAGATCAAAAATTTGTGATGATAAATTTTTATTAATATTATTTTTTAAAGAACCTTGGATGAAATTTTCTCTTTGTGCATCCATTTCAGCTTTTATTTTTTTACCCATGGCTCTACGTAATATATCCGCCTGACCAAGCGTATAATTTGCCAATTTCTTTGCTGCTTCCATAACCTGCTCTTGATAGATCATGATTCCATAAGTTTCTTCTAAAATAGAGTTAAGAAATGGATGTAAAACTTCGACTTTTTCAAGTCCATGTTTTCTGTTTATAAATGAGGGTATATTATCCATAGGTCCTGGTCTGTAAAGTGCAACTACAGCTATTATATCTTCGAATCTATCTGGTTTTAATTTTGATAATACATCTCTCATACCTTTACTCTCTAACTGAAAAATCCCAGTAGTCTCTCCAGTACTAATTTCTTTATATGTATTAACATCATCTAAAGGAATATTGTCTAATTTAAAAGAACTATCAGTTTCAGACAATAAAGATGAAGCCATATCTAATATTGATAAAGTCTTTAACCCTAAAAAATCAAATTTAACAAGACCTGAAAGTTCTGTGTATTTCATATTATATTGTGTAGAAGGTATATTTGATTTTGGATCTTTATATAAAGGTATAATTTCTACTAATGGTTTGTCTCCAATAACTAATCCTGCTGCATGTGTAGCTGCATTTTTTAATAGCCCTTCCAATTTTAGAGAAATTTCAAATAACTGAGATATCTCTTCTCCAGACTGTATTGCTAGTGACAGTTTAGGCTCAATATCTAAAGCCTCTTTAAGAGTGGTTGGTGAAGCAGGATTATTAGGCACTAATCTACATAGCTCATCTACTTTTCCATAAGGTATTTCTAGAACTCTACCAACATCTCTTAATGCACCTCGCGCTTGCAAAGAACCAAAAGTAATTATCTGAGCTACTCTATCGTTTCCATAAATATTTTGAACATGTCTTATAACCTCATCACGCTTAGATTGACAGAAATCAATATCAAAATCTGGCATTGAAATTCTTTCAGGGTTTAAAAACCTTTCAAATAGTAAATTATATTCTATAGGATCTAAGCCTGTAATTCCTAATGACCATGCAACTAAGGAACCAGCTCCAGACCCGCGACCAGGACCTACAGGTATATCATTTTCTTTAGCCCAATTAACAAATTCAGCAACAATTAGAAAATATCCAGAAAACCCCATAGAAGAAATTACATCTAGCTCATAAGATAAGCGCTCAAAATAAATATTTTCTTTGTTCTTATCTATATCTAAAGTTTTTAATCTTTGCTTTAAACCAATCTCAGAATCATTAATTAATGTTTGATATTCAGTTTTATCTAATTTTTTTGGATAAGAAGGTAAAGCGGGAGGTTTTTCTTCCATTAAGAAACTACATTTATTAGCTATTATAAGTGAATTACTGATAGCATTAGGTAAATCTGAAAATAAATCGATCATTTCTTCTTGATTTTTAAAATAATGATCTTTTGTAATTCTTCTCCGA
>JAYGEJ010000104.1:0-2898 GCA_046582425.1 Alphaproteobacteria bacterium | reverse complement strand
CATATATGAATTTAATAAACCTATCCCTTTTAGCTTGATAATTAAGTTAAATATTTCTCGTATCGTAGTTATTTGGGAAGGGTTGGCTAGGTATTTTTATAGATTATTATTAATTGTTTTACTTTTTTCTATATTAATTTTAACTGAATTATTTTCTTTTTTAAATTTTTGGCTCCACAGTATAATACTAATTATTTTTTTATTATTTTTTGCTACTACTTTGTTAAAACTTATATTTAGATTTAAGTGGCCGTCAAAAATTGATTGTGCGAGAAGACTAGAAAAAGATAATAATATAAAAAATACACCTTTTAGTTCTTTATTTGATAAACCAATTCAAAACAAAAATAGTATTTTATGGGCAGAACATTATAAAAGAATTTTAAAAATATCGTTATCTTTATCCATTATGAAGTTAAAATTTTTAAATTCTCAGAATGATCCTTTATTTGTTCGTTTGCCAATTATAATAGTTTTCTTATTTATTTTTATGGCTTTTAATAGTGATATAGACAAAAAAGTTTATGCGGCTTTGACGCCAGAAAGAAGTACTATTGAATTTACAACTGGAGAATTTACAGGTTGGATTAATCCACCTGAATATACGAAGTTACAACCAGCTCTAATAGGAAAAAAAGCTGAATCTTTAATTGTTCCTAAAGGCAGCTCATTATCTGCTAGAGTATTTGGCGGAGAAGGAAAAGTAGAATTAGGTATAAACGATAATATAATAAATTTTATAAAGATTGATAACAAAAATTCTGCAGTAGAAAGTATAATTGATAAAGATACGGATTTAATAGTTAAACAAGACCAAAAAATTATTTTTAAAAGTCAGGTTAAAATTATTAAAGACCAACCACCTAAAGTTGATTTTTTTGAAGATCCCAAATCCACAATTAAAGGTGTAATGGATATTAATTATATATTTTCTGATGATTATGACGTGACTAAATTGTCAGCAAAAATAGTATTAATTAAGCCTATTACATCTCTGAATATAGAAGAAATTAATTTTAAACTTCCTCTTAATAAAAGCGATGATATGCAAACAATAGGACAATATTACTATGATTTATCTGAACATATTTGGGCAGGTTTACCTGCTAAAATTTTACTTAGAGCTGAGGATTATGTTGGCCAAATAGGAAAAAGTAGAGAAATAGAAATGCTACTTCCAGAAAAACCTTTTAAAAACTTAATAGCTGTATCTATAATTAATCAAAGAAAAAATTTATCATTGAATAAGGAGGACCCATTTGAAGTTGGAAAAGTATTAAGCGAAATTGCAACTAGCACATTTCTTGAGGATAAACTGCCTGTTGCAAAAGATTGGTTATTAGAATCCTCTAATATTTTATTACAAAGTAAAGATAGTTCAATGCTTACTTATGAAAAGAAAAGTTTTGTTATTGATTTATTATGGAAGACAGCTTTATTTGTTGAATCAGGGCAATTATCTGTCGCGGAAAATGAATTGCGAAGAGCGCAACAAGACTTAGAAGAAGCACTCTCTGAAGGAGGAGATGGTGCTGAAATTCAAGATATGATGAATAATTTAGAAAATGCTTTAGCAAAATATTTAGATGAATTAGAGAATCCTAGGGATATAGATGCGCCGCAGGTATCAGAATCTGATGATCCAGGAGATAGAGGAGGAGAAAATGGTGCTCAATCTAATGAAAGAGAAAACTTAGAAGAAAAATTAGAAGATATTGCAGAATTGACAGCATCTGGATCATTAGATGAGGCTCAAGATCAATTAGATCAGATGCAGGAAATGTCAGAAGGAATAGATAGAGATGCTTTAGGAGAGGCTTTAGGAGAGCAAGAAACAGATAGTGCTCCTATGGCAATGCAGCAAATTTCAGAAATGATGCAGGAACAAGAAGCTTTAATGGAAGATTCTTTTGAACAATCATTAAATGCTGCACAAGCTGACCAAAAAACGCCTGGCTCAGGCCCAGTAAATGCAGGACAAAAACAGGAGAGTCTGAGGCAGCAATTAGAGGATGTTATGCAGGAAATTAGTGAATCTGAGAACCCTATGCCTGAAGAGTTAGGAAGGGCTGAAAGATCTATGAGGCAAGCAGAAAAAGAGTTACAAAGAGGAAGACCAGATAGAGCTCAAGCAGCCCAAGGTAGGGCTATAGAACAACTTAAGAAAGCAGCTGAAAAAATGGATAAAATGCACTCTGGCAATGGGCCAAGTCAAATGGCTGGAGATAGTAATGGAAACAGTGATCGTGATCAGAGAGATCCCCTAGGTAGAGTGCCTCCTGGACAAGGAAACTCTCCAGGAGGAGATGTCGGTATTACAATGGAATCAGATAATACTAAGGCTAAAAAAATAGTTAAAGAATTGTATAAAAAAGCTGAAAGTTCAACTAAAGGTTCTATTGAAAGAAAATACGTAGATAGTTTGTTAGATTGGTATTAGAAAATTATCTATCAAATTCTCTGCCAAATAAACTGCCTCCTTCTATAGGGATATCTATATTGATTAAAAAGTTAAATAATTCTTTTGGAATAGGAATCATCTTTCCAAAAACAATTATTAACCCCAAATATAGAATTGAAAAAGTAATACTTAAAGTAATTATCCAAAATATCCATAGACCTAAATTAGAAGATGTTTCAGATAAGTTTTCTTGTTTCCACTTAGCATTACAGTAAGAGCACTGCACCATTCTTCCTTCTGGAGGAATAAGATTATCTGATACATTAAATTTGGTTTTACAGTTATTGCATATTATAATCACATTATGACCTTTTTATTTCATATAAATAATTTTTATTTTAATATAGTTTTTTTAATTAATATATTAATCTATAGATTTTTTTAGTAAGGTTTTGATATTTTGTTCTTAAATCAAATGAAAGATATTGAGATTTAAA
>JAYGEJ010000069.1:0-2146 GCA_046582425.1 Alphaproteobacteria bacterium | reverse complement strand
AATAGAAAAAAATGTCTCGATTGGTACAGGAAGTTTTATAGGAAAAGGTGTTAAAATTGGAGCTAACTCTAGAATAGGAAAAAATGTTACTATAGAGTGTGCTGAAATTGGAAAAAATGTATTAATTTATTCAGGTGTTAGAATAGGACAAAGTGGCTTTGGTTTTGCACCTAGTTCTGGAGGACATATAAAAATTCCTCAAGTCGGTAATGTAATAATAGGAAACAATGTTGAAATTGGCTCTAATAGTTGTATAGATAGAGGGAGTAGTGGTTCAACATTTATTGGAGAGGGAACATATATAGATAACTTAGTACATGTAGCACATAATGTTAAAATAGGAAAATTTTGTGCAATTGCAGGGCAAGTTGGCATTGCAGGAAGCTCAATAATTGAAGATTATTGCATGTTTGGAGGACAAGTTGGTATAGGAGGTCATATAACAGTTGGTAAAGGTAGTCAAGCCGGAGGGCAAGCTGGTATCACAAAAAGTTTAGAGGCTGGATCCAAAGTAAGTGGTACTCCAGCTATACCGTTAAAACAATATCATAGACAAGCATTAAAACTAAAACAAATTGTTAAGGGTAAAGGTAATAAATATGGATGAAGATAATAGTAAAAAAACAGTAAAGTTAGTAAATATAGAAAAGATTGTTACTATGATTCCTCATAGGTATCCAATGCTTTTGATTGATAAAGTTGAAGATTTAGTTTTAGGGCAATCTGCTGTTGGCATTAAAAACGTTACAGCAAATGAAAATTTCTTTACTGGGCATTTTCCTGCTAAAATGGTCATGCCTGGAGTACTCATGATTGAAAGTATGGCTCAGACATGTGCTGTATTGGTTATTGAAACTCTTGGAAAAAGTGCAGAAGGAAGTCTAGTTTATTTTATGTCTGTTGATGGTGCTAAATTTCGTAAGCCTGTAATACCAGGAGATCAAATCAAATTTAATGTAGATAAAATTAAAAATAGAGGAAAAGTATGGAAATTTCAGTGTAAAGGTTACGTTGAAAATGAACTTGTTTCTGAAGCAGTTATATCTGCTATGATTATGGCTGAATAAGATGAGCGATAATATACATAGCACATCGATTATAGATAGTAAGGCCGTTATAGATAGCTCTGTAATTATTGGGCCATATTGTATTATTGGTCCTAATGTTAAAATTAAAAGAAATACTATTTTAAAATCTAATGTTATAGTTAATGGTCATACTGAAATTGGAACGGACTGTAAATTATATCCGTTTTCTGTCCTTGGTAATCCTCCTCAAGATTTAAAATTTAAAGGAGAAATATCAAAGCTTATTATAGGAAATAATAATGTTATTCGTGAGCATGTAACTATGAATCCAGGAACAGAAGGAGGAGGCTTAATAACTAAAGTTGGAAATAATTGTTTGATAATGGTTGGTGCGCATGTTGCCCATGATTGTTTATTAGGAAATAATATAATCTTAGCTAATAATGCGTCTTTGGCAGGACACGTACAAGTAGATGATTTTGCAATATTAGGCGGACTAAGCGGAGTACATCAATTTGTTAGAATAGGTTCTCATGCTATGGTTGGAGGTTTGTCAGCTTTAGAGAGTGATGTAATTCCTTATGGCTCAGTAATAGGCAATAGAGCATATTTATCAGGATTAAATATAATAGGTCTAAAAAGAAGAGGTTTTAGTAGAGAAGTAATACATGATTTGAGAAAGGCTTACAGGTTGCTTTTTGCTCCAGAAGGAACAATACAAGAGAGAATAAAAGATGTTTCTGATGAATTTAAAAATAATGAACCTGTTATGGACATAGTTGAATTTATAGAAGGAAGTGCAAGTCGCGCAATTTGCCAGCCAAAAAATGGAAACAAAAATACCTAAACTAGCTATTATAGCAGGAAATGGAAGCATACCTTTTTATTTAGTTGAAGAATGCAAAAATAAAGGCCGTGAATATTGCCTAATTATAATTGATGGTCATGCGAAAGAGCTATCAGAGAAATATAAACCAGATTTTATAGTATCTTTATCAAAAATGGGAAAAGCTATAAAGTTTGTTAAAAAATTGAAAATTAAAGTTATAATACTGGTTGGAGGGGTAAAAAGGCCTTCATTAAGAAACATAATACCTGATTTATGGACGGCAAAATTT
>JAYGEJ010000021.1:0-1959 GCA_046582425.1 Alphaproteobacteria bacterium | reverse complement strand
TCTTTCTCAGCTTGTTCTTGTTTGTCCTTACCAGTAAGTTTAGAAAACCATTTATTTTTAAATAGACTCATAAATTTTTCCAACTAGCATATTGTTTTCTATACCAATAATTTTACATTTATATATTTTTCTATGTTTAGCATTCTTTATCCTAGCAACTAAGAAGTTTTCACAATGACCTATTCCATCTCTAGTTTCAATAAGAACATTTTGTATAGTATTAACGCACTGTTTTAATTTATTTTGTAATTGATACTCTCCAACTTTTCTTAATTTTTTTGCTCTTTCTTTTATTAAATTATTAGAAGTTTGAGGCATTTTTGCTGCAGGAGTGCCTGGCCTAGAGGAATAAGGAAAAACATGTAAAAAAGTAAGATCTAATTTTTTTACAGCGTTAAGAGTGTTATTAAATGCCTCTTCATTTTCAGTAGGAAAGCCTGCGATTAAGTCTGCACCAAATAAAATATCAGGCCTCGCTTCTTTAAGGTCATTAACGAGTTTTTCTGCATCTTCAGAGTTATGCCTGCGTTTCATTCTTTTCAAAATTAAATTATCATTACTTTGAAGACTTAAATGAATATGTGGCATAAGCCTTTTTTCATTTTTAAAAGCTTCCAAAAGATCTTGGTCAATTTCAGCTGCATCAAGTGAAGAAATTCTTAATCTTTTTAATTCAGGAACTAATTTTAATATTTTTTTTACTAGTATTCCGAGATTATTTTTTCCTGGTAAATCTTCTCCATAGGAAGTTAAATCTACCCCCGTTAATATAATTTCTTCTATACCATTACTTATAATATTTTTAATTTCAGAAATAATAAGTCCTGTCGGTACACTTTTACTATCTCCTCTAGCTTTAGTAATTATGCAAAAAGTACAGGAATGATTACATCCATTTTGTATTCTAATAAAAGCTCTAGTTTTCAAACTATTATTATTTGCTGATTTAAAATGGCTAGCATCTTCTTTTATAGCTTTACTATTATTAATTTCTGGCTTCAATCCCCACAAATTTGGTTTGAGTTTGTTTTTATTTGGAATAATTTTATCTACTTCAGGCATATTATTCCAATATTTTTGATCAAGTTCTACTGCACAACCAGTTGCCATTATATATGTATCAGGAAATTCTTTTCTCGCTTTTCTTATTTGCTGCCTTGCCTGTCTTTCGGCTTCAGCTGTTACAGCACAGGTATTTACGACTAAAATATCTTTTTTTGAGGAATAATTACCAAATTTACTTATTTTATCACTTTCATAAGAATTTAATCTACAACCCATAGTAATAGTCTTCAAAGTTTTAGTCATTTTTCTATACCTAATGTACTAAAATCTCCTAAAAAAGAAACTGAAACAGGGCCACTCATTATTACGTGTTTATTTGTATTAATGTTCCATGAAATATTCAAAGATCCTCCATCTAACAGAATTTCAGCCTTTTCATTTGATAAACCATTCTTATAAGCCGCAACTAATACTGCACATGCTCCAGAACCACAAGCTAAAGTTTTACCTGCTCCTCTTTCCCAGATTAATGCTTTAATTTTATTTTTGTTTATTATCTGGCAAATTTCTATATTAATTCTTTGTGGAAATAGTTTATACGTTTCAATATAAGGTCCAATTTCATTTATATTAATATTATTCAAATCTTCCACAAAAAACACAATGTGAGGGTTACCCATGTTAACGGTTAAGCCATTTTTAAGAGAAAACTGGTCAAAATTAATTTCTTTTACGTTTTCATTTAGAGGAATTTCATTCCATAAAAACCTTGGTTTACCCATATCCACTTTTATATTTCCATCAACCTCTGATTCTGCATTTATTATTCCAGAAATAGTTTCTATAGATAGTTTCTTTTTAGGAGATGATGCAAATAAAATTCCTGCAACGCACCTAGAAGCATTTCCGCAGGCTTCTGCTTCAGAGCCATCAGAATTATAAATTTTCATAAAA
>JAYGEJ010000192.1:0-5014 GCA_046582425.1 Alphaproteobacteria bacterium | reverse complement strand
ATATTTTTATCTTTTTTTTTCATTCTTCTTATTTCATTCATATATTTTATACGTAATTCTAAAGATGCGGAGATTAAACAAAATTTAACCTACAAGCAAACATTATAAATAAAATTAATTGCTAGAATTAAAATAAACGTTTTATATATCTTAATTCAATATTTTAAACTATAAAGACATTGAAATATGCAATATTTTCAATTTCATATTATAGCAGTTATACAATGCTCAATATAGTATATTATGTAGTTAATAACAACATAGTTTAGATTTAATAAATTTAAAGGTAAATAATGGAAAAAATGATATATTTTGAAGACCTCTCTGTTGGGCAAAAAATTGAAATTGGTCCTATTTCAGTCACAGAGAAAGAAATAATAGAATTTGCTAAGAAATATGATCCTCAACCATTTCATATAGATGCTGAAAAAGCTAAAGATTCTCTTTTTGGAGGGCTTTGTGCATCTGGATGGCATACTTGTTCACTATATATGAGAATGTTATATGATGGATTATTAATTAATTTAGCGTCATTAGGATCACCAGGTATGAATCAGATAAGATGGGTAAAGCCATTATTTCCTGATGAAACTATTAATGGAGAATTAGAAATTATAAGTAAGACGCCAAGTAAATCTAAGCCTTCTATTGGCAGTATGATAATAGATTCTAAAGTATATAATACTAATAACCAATTGATAATGACTTTACAAAGTATAAGTATAGTAAAAAAACGAATTTAAATTATAAGATATAATATGAATATTTTAGAAAAAAAATTTACCAAAAAATATACTACTGCATTAGGCCATGAACGAGCTTTTGTAAGATTTACTGGTTTAGAAACACTCTGGTTTAATACAGGAACTTTATGCAATATATCCTGTGAGGGTTGTTATATTGAATCAAGTCCAGTTAATAATAAATTACTATATTTAAATGTAAAAGATGTAGAAAAATATTTAGAGCAAATCAAAGTTAATAACTTGCCTTGTGATACTATAGGAATTACGGGTGGAGAACCTTTTATGAATAAAGATATAATTCCCATTTTAAACTTATGCACCAAATTAAACTATAATATTTTAGTCCTAACTAATGCAATGCAGCCAATGATTAATAAAATTAAAGAATTAATAAAATTTACAAATTATAACAAGCTTACATTCAGAATTTCTCTAGATCACCACAGTAAAGTAGAACATGAAAATATTAGGGGTAAAAATACTTGGGATAAAGCGCTAAAAGGAATTAAGTGGCTTGCGAATAATAACTTTAAAATTAATATTGCTTCAAGAATTATAAATAAAAATGAAAAACATGTAAGAGATGGTTTTGCAAAATTATTTAAAGAAAATAATTTACCAATTGATGCTTATAATAAAAAAGAGTTAGTATTATTTCCTGAAATGAATTTACACGCTGATACTCCTGAAATCACTAAAGATTGTTGGAATATTTTAAATAAAAACCCTAATAATATGATGTGTTCTAATTCGAGAATGATCGTTAAACGTAGAGAAGATTCTAAAACTCACATAGTTTCTTGTACACTAATCCCATATGAAAAAGATTTTAGCTATGGAAATAATTTAAAAGATTCGCTTAAAACAGTATACTTAAATCATCCATATTGTTCTAAATTTTGTGTTTTAGGCGGAGCAAGTTGTAGCAATAATTGATAAAGGTTTAAATATAATGGAACAATATATTAAAAATAATATCGAATACCCTTATTCTTTAGTAACTCAAGGAATCAGAATAAGTGTAAAAACTAATTTTTTAGAAGATCAAACCGATGAAGATAGAAACCTATGGGTATGGTCTTATCATATTTTAATTGAAAATAATAGAACAGAAATAGTTCAATTAATTGACCGATATTGGAAAATAACTGACGAAACAGGACACATACATGAAGTAAAAGGAGTAGGAGTTATTGGTCAACAACCTATTATAAAGCCTAAAAATTCTTTTCAATATTCAAGTGGGACGCCATTATCTAGACCCTCAGGATTTATGAATGGAGCTTACAATATGCTATATGAAGAAAATAAATCACTTAAAGTGATTATTCCAACTTTTTCTTTAGACAAACCCTTAACAAAAGTTGTTTTGAATTAATGAAAGCTATAACTGAATAAAGGTTTTAAAAGGTTTAATATAAATTAAAAAAATTAGTAGGGCAAAAAATGAATTTTAGGTCTGTTTTATATATCATTGGACTTCTGATTTCTACCCTCGGGTGTATGATGTTTATTCCCGCATTATTTGACTTAATTACTTATCACAAAAATTGGAGCATATTTGCTTCTACTGGTATAATTAGTTTTCTAATGGGAATAACAATAATTTTAGCTTTCAAAAATAAAAATGCTAAAATTGAAAGTAGAGAAACATTTTTATTAAGCGTTTTATCATGGATATTTTTAGCTTCTATATCAGCTCTTCCATTTTATTTATCTAGTCTAGAATTAAGCTACACTGATTCTTTCTTCGAAGCTACAAGTGGAATAACAACTACAGGCTCTACAATTCTTAATAATATAGAGGGTGCTTCAAATGGAATATTAATATGGAGATCTATATTACAATGGCTTGGTGGCGTTGGAATTATAGTAATGGCAGTAGCTGCTTTACCTTTATTACATATTAGTGGTTTACAATTATTCTTCTCAGATCAGATAGAACCGAATGATAAACTAAAGGAAAGAGTTAAAAGCTTAGCTAAATATATAATAATCATTTATACATTTTTTACTTTTATTTGTGCCCTTCTTTTGGCTATCGCTGGTATGCCTATATTTGATTCTATTTGTCACTCTATGACTACAATTGCTACTGGAGGATACTCTACTAAAAATAATTCTATTGCTTATTTTGACAGTATATTTATTGAACTAATTATAGTATTTGGGATGATAGCAGCAAGCCTACCTTTTATTCTTTATGCTAAATCTTTAAATAATATAAAATCTATATTTTTTGATAAGCAAGTTAAAGGATTCCTAATAACAATATTGATCGCTATATTCATTGTTTCAATTACTCTAAACCTTAAATTAAATATTAACTTTATAGAAGCTATTAGAATATCCTCCTTCAATGTAATATCTATTATTACTGGAACTGGCTACTCCACAGAAGATTTTTCTAAATGGGGAAGTTTCTCAATTAGTCTTCTTTTTATATTTATGCTAATAGGAGGATGTACTGGATCTACTACCGGTGGTATAAAAATATTTAGAATACAAATTCTTTTTAAAGCCATTTTACAGCAGATACAAAAAATTATTAGACCTCATCAAATACTGAAAATAACTTATTCTAAAGCGATAATTGATGATAAAACAACTCTCTCTATATTAGCATTGATTTTTTTATTTATAGCCTCCGTTATAATTGTAGCCGGAATATTATACTGGATAGGATTAGATTTATTAACTGCTTTTTCTGCTGCTGCTACCTCAATAGCAGTAGTTGGCCCTGGCTTAAGTTCTGAAATAGGTCCATTAGGTAACTTTAGTAATTTACCCAACCAAGCTAAGTGGGTATTATCTGCCTCAATGATAATAGGTAGATTAGAATTTCTAGCAGTTTTGATACTAATAATGCCTTCTTTCTGGAAAAAATATTAATTTTTAAAAATTAATTTATATTAATCTTCTTATCAGAATTATTTACTTCTACTGGAGAATCAAAATAAGAAATCTCTGGTTCTGAGTATCTTTCAGTTAGCCATTTTATTCGGCTTTGATCAAACCATGCATTAGCATTTTTAGAAGTATCAAAAATATATATACCTCCAGCTAAATTTTTATCCTTATTCAGTATATAATTTTTTCTAATAAGCCCATGAGTTTCTTGGTACATAGGTGCCGTTTCTTTAAATTTATTTTTAATATCATTACTATTTAAGCCATTGGGAACTTTAAATTTTACTATGACAACAAACAATTTAAAATCTCCTATTAATTAATTTTTAACTTGATATTTTAGAACCAATATTATTGATTATATTTTTAATATCATTTTGCACTAAAATTAATGCTGGCACTAAGAATAATACTAAAAAAGTTGTAGCAATTAAACCAAATACTATTGTGATTGCCATAGGTTTTAAAAATTGAGCTTGGGTACTGCCTTCAAATAAAAGAGGTATAAGGCCAGATATAGTAGTTAAAGATGTCAAAATTACTGCTCTAAACCTTTCACAAGCTCCATCGATTACAGCATTAAATATACCTATACCCTTTTTTATTTTAGCATCTATTGTAGAAACCATAATGATAGAATCATTTATTACAATTCCTGCTAATCCTAAAAGTGCCACCAAAGATAAAATAGTAATATTAAAACCTGTAAGCCAATGACCTATTATAGATCCTAATGCTGCAAAAGGAATAATACTCATAACTATAAGAGGCCTAACATAAGATGAAAATACTCCAGACAAAATTATAAATATTAAAACTAATCCAATGGCTGTTCCTATTTTCATATCCATTAAGGTTTCACTTTGTTCTTCAGACCTACCGGCTAATCTCCAACTATGCCCTTTATCAATAATTATCTCATCTAGAGGGCCTTCAGAAAGAGCGTTTAATATTGTAGAAGGTGCAATTCTTTTTTCATCAATTTCTGCTGTAATAGATACCTCAGACTTGCCATTCTCTCTCCTAATAATTGAAAAACCTTTTTCATATTCTAATTCTACAATTTGACTCAATGGAATAAAGTTTTTACTGGAAGACATAATAAACATATTTTTTAAATCTACCTCTCTAAGTCTTTGATTATCATGTCTAATTCTAATTAAAATTTCCTCTGACCCATCCGAAAATCTTTTTACTACTATTCCTCTAAAAGCAGCACGAATTTGATTTGCAACTTCAAGAGTTGTAAAGCCTAAAGATTTTCCTAAAGGTAATAATCTCAATACCAGTTCTTCTTTACCCCAAGGTAAGTCATCATAAATATCACTTACTCCCTCATATTTAGCTAGTAGACTTTT
>JAYGEJ010000164.1:0-1941 GCA_046582425.1 Alphaproteobacteria bacterium | reverse complement strand
AAATGGTAAAAGTATTGAAATAATTAGAGGTGATACAGAAGTAAAACCAAATATTGCATTACAAAAAAGTAGAAAATTAATTTCTTCAGATAAAGTAGATATTCTAGTTGGACCAGTTTCATCATCGGTTGCATTAGCTCTACGAGATATTGTTGTTCAAACTAAAACACCATTAATTATTCCAAATGCTGGAGCAAATATTCTTACCGATGCAAAATGTTCAAAATTTATAACTAGAATTTCGTTTTCTAATTATCAAATTAACGCTCCTATGGGAACATGGTTAGCTAACAGAGGAATTAAAACAGCATTTTTATTAGCTCCTAATTATGCAGCAGGGAAAGAAATGATGGCTGCATTTAGGGAAAAATTTGAAGCAGCAGGAGGAACTGTACTTGGAGAAGAATATACACCCTTTAGAAAAACAAAAGATTTTGGTCCATACTTAGCCAGAGTTAAAGACAGCGGAGCAGATGCGGTATATGTTTTTTATGCTGGTGGAGAGGCTATAAATTTTATAAAACAAGCCCATTCTTTTGGTTTATCTAAAGCAATGAAAGTTACCGGTGCAGGATGGACTACATCACCATTATTTTTACCTGCGCAAAAAGAAGCTGCAATCGGTTTTATAGGGAGCTTAAATTATGTGCCTTCTATTAATACAGAAGCTAATAAATTATTTATTAATTCATATAAAAGTAAATATGGAAGAATTCCCTCAGAGTTTGCAGTTCAAGGCTATGATTCTGGAAAAGTTATAATTGAAGCCTTGAAATCATTATCAGGAGACATTTCTAATAAAGATGACCTTGCTGAAGCTATTAGAACAGTTTCAATAGTTGGTCCACGAGGACCTTTAACTATAGATAAAAATACTAATAATGTTATACAAAATATATATATATTTGAGGTAATAGCTGGAAAAAATGGACCAGAGTTAAAAGTTTTAGATACAATTAATGCAGTTCAAGCACCTGGTGAAAAGTGTAACCTATAGGCCTTAATTTTATGTTATTAATACAATTTCTTAATGCGCTTCAATTCAGTATGACTTTATTTTTATTGGCGGTAGGTTTAACCATTATATTCGGCCTTATGAAAATAGTAAATTTAGCTCATGGAAGTTTATATATGATTGGAGCATATGTTGGATTATCCATATGGTCTTATTTTGATTCTTTTTGGCTTGCATTTATTTTCGCACCAATAGTTACAGCTTTAGTTGGGGCATTTTTATATTCTGTTTTATTTAGACATATTCAAAATGCAGACCCTATGAGACAAGTTTTATTAACATTTGGGCTTATATATATAGGATTAGATTCTGTAAGAATGATATGGGGAACCATGAGTCATTCCATATCTGCTCCAGACTTATTATCAAACTCTATTATATTAATAAGTGAGCCTTATCCTTCTTATAGATTATTTGTCATATTTGTAGGTTTTTTTGTATTAATTTGTTTATATTTAATTTTAGAAAAAACTACCATAGGTGCAAAAGTAAGATCGTCGGTAGACGATCCTGAAATGGCAAAATTACTTAAAATTAATACAGATAAAATTTTGTTTTATACATTCTCGTTAGGGTGCGGTTTAGCTGGACTTGCTGGTATTACTGTAGCTCCAATACTAGGAGTAGAGCCAGGTATGGATATGGAAGTTTTAGTTTTAACATTAATTGTAGTGGTTGTTGGTGGACCTGGTAGTTTAAAAGGTGCATTGATTGGTGCTCTTTTAATAGGATTTGTTGATAGCTTTGGAAAAGTATATATGCCGCAATTAGCACAAATAATAATTTACGCTGTGATGGCATTAACATTGTTATTTAGGCCGAATGGATTGTATAAAAGATAATGAGAGCAGTAAATTATAACCCAAAATTAAGACTACAAATAATGGTAATATTAGTTTCATTATTAGTAATATTTAATATTTTTG
>JAYGEJ010000117.1:0-1977 GCA_046582425.1 Alphaproteobacteria bacterium | reverse complement strand
ATTAATTTTATATCATGTTTATCGCAAGTTTCTTTTTCTAAATAATAAGATGAGCAGTGTCTAATTCCTCTTAAGTTTATTATAGTTTTTACGCCTCTTTTCTTTTTATCAGCGATTATTTGCCATGGAAAAGGCTGATTTGACCGATAAACATTATTTGAAATTTGGTATAGAGATCTCCACTTAAAGCGAAAAATACCATGATCAACAAAAATTAAGTCTATATATGAGAATAATTGACCTATAAAACCTCTAGTCTCTCCCTTCTTCCAAAATTTATTAATGATTGTTTTTCTCCATATTATAAAAATATTACTCTTTATTTAATCTGTTAAATTTTATAAATTAAATACATACAATTAATTAAGATGGATTGAAATGAATTTAAATAATAAAGACAATATTAAAGTGAAATTAAAAAACAAAGAATTAAGACTAGCTTTAGAAATGAAAGAAAATTTAAAGAAAAGAAAAGCTCAGATAAAAGCAAGAAGAGATAAATTTAAGCAAGATTAAGTAATATATTTGAGAATATTTTAGATGTATAGTAGTTATTATACCAAAAAATAACTTAGTTAAGGATAAAATATGTCGATTATGCCTGATTCTTGGATAAAAAAAATGGCTAAGGAAAATAACATGATTGAACCTTTTGCTGATGAGCAAAAGAAGAATGGTGTTATAAGTTTTGGCGTTTCATCATATGGATATGACGCAAGAGTATCTGATGAATTTAAGGTTTTTACTAATGTTAATAATGCGTTAGTAGACCCTAAAAACTTTTCAGAAGAATCATTTATAGAAAGAAAAGCAGAGAGTTGTATTATTCCTCCTAATAGCTTTGTTTTAGCCAGAACTGTAGAATATTTTAAAATTCCAAGGGATGTATTAGTAATTTGTTTAGGAAAATCCACTTATGCTAGATGTGGTATTATTGTAAATGTGACTCCATTGGAACCAGAATGGGAAGGACATGTTACTCTTGAATTTTCAAATACTACACCCTTACCTGCCCGAGTATATGCCAATGAAGGAGCTTGTCAGTTTTTATTTTTAAAAGGGGATATTGCTTGTGATATATCATATCTAGAAAGATCAGGTAAATATATGGGGCAACGTGGCGTAACTTTGCCCAAACTTTGAATGCTAAATAGTTATGGATAAAATTTCAATCCTTGGTGGAAAAACACTTGAAGGAACTATCACAATTAGTGGATCTAAGAATGCTGCATTACCTATATTGGTGTCCAGTATATTAACAAGAGAAATATCTAATTTAGATAATGTCCCAAATTTACTAGATATTACTACCATGAAAGAATTATTAATTTCATTAGGAATAAAAATTGTTGCTAAAGAAAAATCATTATTTATAGAACCAGGTAATAATATATCTACGCATGCCGATTATGAATTAGTTAGAAAAATGAGAGCTTCAGTTTTAGTTTTAGGCCCTTTACTTACAAGATTTGGTGAAGCAGAGGTTTCTTTACCGGGAGGTTGTGCTATTGGCTCTAGGCCTGTTGACATACATATTAATGCTTTAAAAAAGATGGGAGCACGTTTAGAAATCAAAGATGGATATATTAAAGCTAGCGTTCCTAATAAAAAATTAGTAGGAGCGGATATAACATTTCCTATAGTAAGTGTTGGTGCTACTGAGAATATTATAATGGCAGCATCTTTAGCAAAAGGGAAAACTATAATTAGAAATGCTGCATTAGAACCTGAAATAGATGATTTAATTGTTGTATTAAACAAAATGGGTGCATGTATTTCTAGATTTAATCATAATCAAATAGAAATTGAAGGAGTAAATAGTTTAAAAGGGTTTTCGCATTCTGTGATGGCTGATAGAATTGAAGCTGGAACTTATGCAATGGCAGCAGTTATAACTGCAGGTAAAATTAAGTTATTAAATGCAGAAAAGAAATACTTAAAAAATGTATTAAAATATTTAAATAAAGTAGGTGCTAT
>JAYGEJ010000143.1:0-7209 GCA_046582425.1 Alphaproteobacteria bacterium | reverse complement strand
CTAGAAAAAATAATATAAGTAATATTAAACAAGGTATATCCGAAGTATTTTTAAATAGTGCTGAAATTTTATTCAATGAAGGACTTGATAGACAAGCTTTAATTTATGCTCAAATTTCTTCATATTTATCTCCAAATTCCGATAGTTCTTATTATTTACTAGGTAGAATTTTTAAATCTATCAATAATAATGAAAGAGCTTTAAAATATTTTAAAAAAGTTAATGAATATTCATTAGTAGCACACGATGCTAATATTGCTTATGCTGAAACTGTCTATGATTTAGAAGGCTTAAAAAGTTCTACTGAATTTTTAAATAATTTTAAGGAATCATTCCCAAATAATATAAACTATTTACGAACTATGGCTGAATTATTTTATAAAGCAGATGATTTTAAGCAATCTATTCAGTATTATGATTTAATATTTCAAAAAATAGAAACAATTGAATTTAAGCACTGGCCACTATTTTATTCCAGCGGTATAGCACTAGAAAGAGGAAAAAATTGGGAACGTGCCGAAAAACAATTTTTAACTGCCTTACAATTTGTTCCCAATAATCCTCAGGTTTTAAATTATTTAGGTTATTCATGGATAGATAAAGGTATTAATATCAACGAAGCTCTAGAAATGATAGTTAATGCTGCTAAACAAAGGCCAGATGATGGTTATATTATAGACAGCCTAGGATGGGCATATTATCAAATTGGTAAATATGAAGACGCCGTTATAAACTTAGAAAAAGCTGTTGAATTGGTTAGTGACTCTGTAATCATAGATCATTTAGGAGATGCTTTATTTTTCTCAGGTAGGAAAATAGAAGCTGTATTTCAGTGGAAAAGAGCACTTGAATTTAACGCTAGTGATGAGTTGATAATTATTTTAAAGAATAAAATTAATGGAGACACCTTACCTAAACCAGGAGTGAATGCGGCCTCTAAACCGATCTGATATAATGTATAATAAAATTGAAAAAGCCTATGCTAAAATTAATCTTAATCTATACATAATAAATAAAAGAAAAGATAACTATCATAACTTATATTCTGATATTATTTTTGCAGATATATATGACACTATTACTATTATTCCTAAAAACACTAAAAATAATAAAATAAATTTAATTATTAATGGGACATTCAAAAATACGCTAGATACAAATATTGAAGAAAATATTGTGTATAAAGCTGCCCACTATTTTATGGAAAAATATAAAATTGATAATGATTTAGTTATTATATTAAAAAAATCTTTACCTGTGGCTTCAGGTTTAGGAGGAGGGTCTGCCGATGCAGCAGCTACCCTCAGAAAATTAACAGAAATTTTTAATATAAGTAAAAAAACATTTAATAATTTATTTCTAAAAAAAATATCTAGAAAATTAGGAGCGGATATCCCTGCTTGTATATTCTCTTCTCCTCAAACTATGAGAGGTATTGGAGAAAAAATATACACACTTCCTATAAGTTTAAAAAAAATACTTCGAAATAACCATTATATCATTTTAATAAATCCAAATGTTTCTATATCAACTGAATTAGTATTTAATCAGTGGAAAAAATCACCTCCACTTACAAATATTGTTTCTTCTAATAAATATTATCCAAAAATAGGTATCAACAATTTAAAGCCTGTAGCAGAAAATATAGAACCATCAATTATTTTAATACAAAAATTTTTATCATCACATAAAGGTATAAAATACTTTGGTATGTCAGGAAGCGGCGCCACTTGTTTTGGAATTTTTAAAAATAAAAGTCATGCTATTAAAGCTAAATATAATATAAAAAAAATTAGGCCTAAATGGTGGATAAAATTCTCTTCTATAAATATTTAATATAAATCTATTAAATTACTTGGAAGATCTATATTATGTCTCCTAGCGCATTGAAATACAGTATTCATCAAAAGACAGGCTATAGTCATTGGTCCAACACCTCCAGGAACAGGGCTTAAATAAGAAGCTATTTCCTTAACTTCATTAAAATTAACATCTCCTACTAACTTATTTTTACCCTCTACAATTATCCTATTAATACCTACATCTATAACTATAGCACCTTTTTTAACCCAACTTGACTTTACAAAATTTGCTATTCCTACAGCGGCTATAATGATATCAGCTTCTTTAATTATTTTATGTATATTATTAGTCTTTGAATGAACTATGGTTATGGTGCAATCTTCGTTTAATAGCAGTTGAGCCATTGGCTTTCCTACTATATTACTTCTGCCAATAATTACAGCGTTTTTACCTTTTAATTCTGTTTTAATACTCCTTAACATTATTAAACATCCCAATGGTGTGCAAGGTATCACACCTTCTCTGCTTAAATATATTTTTCCTGCATTAAGTAAACTAAAACCATCAACATCCTTACTAGGGTCGATAGAATCTAAAACTAAATCTGAGTTTATATGGCTTGGTAAAGGTAATTGGACTAGTATGCCATCTACAGAATCGTTTAAATTTAATTCATTTATAAGTTCCAAAAGAGTCTCTTCTTCAATATTTTCTGGCAATGCATGTTGAAATGATTTTATACCTGCTTCTTTTGCTGATTTCCCCTTATTTTTTACATATATAGAACTAGCAGCATCATCACCAACAATTATTGTAGCTAAACCAGGGTAAATTTTTTTTTTGATTAATTGAGAAACAGCAGTCGCAACTTGTTGTTTGACTTTACTAGATAATTGTTTTCCATCTATTATATTTGCTGTCATAATAGAATTGTTTAAACATTTAATATATTATCTGTCAATTAGTTGAGTAGAAATAGAAATAAATTTATAGTTATTCTTGCCTAATTGCTATTCTAACGCTAAATATTCTATTCATAGAATAAAAAAACATATTGGGGCGTGGCCAAGCGGTAAGGCACCGGTTTTTGGTATCGGCATCCCTGGTTCGAATCCAGGCGCCCCAGCCACAAAAAATGTATATTTAACTTTTTTTGTTATCAATATTTTTAAAAATAATATAATATTATGGATAAATTTTAATACTAACAAAAGAGAAATTATTTGGACGGTAATTCTTCAAAAGTTGGAAATAGTAATATTGAAGAAAATTGGTCAACAACTGTAAGGTTTGCAGGGGATTCTGGAGATGGTATGCAACTTACAGGTGGCAGATTAACCTTTGAAGCTGCAATTTCAGGTATGGGTTTAGCTACTTTTCCTGATTATCCCGCCGAAATAAGAGCACCCGCTGGAACTACTTTTGGAGTGTCATCATTTCAAGTTAGATTTGGAAAAGGTTTAATTGCAAGTTCTGGCGACTATG
The DNA here is from genome assembly GCA_046582425.1 of Alphaproteobacteria bacterium. Taxonomy (GTDB): domain Bacteria; phylum Pseudomonadota; class Alphaproteobacteria; order TMED109; family TMED109; genus TMED109. The sequence continues at coordinate 3,921 of JAYGEJ010000143.1, read as the reverse complement.
CTGATATATTAGTTGCAATGAATCCTGCAGCTTTAAAGGTAAACATCAAAGAAGTTTTACCTGGAGGATTAGTGATTTTAGATAGTAGCAGTTTTAATGATAGAGGCATTAAAAAAGCAGGTTATGAAGAAAACCCAATGGAAAATGGATCATTATCAGGTTTACAAATTATCTCTGCTGATATTTCTAACCTAACGGTAGAGGCAGTAAAAGAATTTGGTTTAGGCAATAAAGATGGACTAAGATGTAGAAACATGTGGACACTGGGTTTAATTCTTTGGTTATTTACTAAAGAAGTTGACGAGACCGTTACTTGGCTGGAAAGTAAATTTGGTAAAGATAATATTTTAACAAAAGCAAATATAGCTGCACTAAATGCTGGTCACAGATATGCAGAAAATACTGAAATTTCAAGTGATATAATAAGAAAAGTTGTACCAAAAGTTAAACCTACCAAGGGTAAATGGAGAGCAATTACTGGAGCAGAGTCTTTAGCTTTTGGATTGGCCACTGGAGCTAAAAAAGCAAAATTAAACATGACCTTATGTTCCTATCCCATTACTCCAGCATCACCTATAATGCATTATTTAGCTAGTTATAAATTAAAAGGAATAGGAATATATCAAGCAGAAGATGAAATAGCTGCCTGCTGTTCTGCTATAGGTGTATCTTATGCAGGCGGACTAGGAGTTACTTCTAGTTCTGGGCCAGGAATATCTCTAAAAACTGAAGCTATTGGATTAGCTATTTCAGTAGAATTACCTTTAATAATTATAAATAGTCAAAGAGCTGGGCCATCCACAGGACTTCCTACTAGGGCTGAGCAGTCTGATCTCATGCAAGCTGTTTATGGAAGGCATGGTGAAGCCCCATTAGTAGTTTTAGCACCTAAAAGCCCCTCACATTGTTTTGAAATAGCACAAAATGCCATTCATATTGCTATAAAATATATGACTCCAGTCATGATATTATCAGACGCTTACCTTGCTAATGCATCTGAACCTTGGCTGATTCCTGACATCTCTAAAATTAAGGAAAATCCTGTATTTTTTGAAGAATACCAAGAAAATTTTATGCCATTTGAAAGAGACCCCGTTACACTTGCAAGAAAATGGGTCAAACCTGGTACTAAAGGTATGGAACATAGAATAGGTGGATTAGAAAAAGATTCTATTTCTGGTAACATAAGCTACGACCCCGAAAACCATCAAAAAATGACTGATCTAAGAGCTAAAAAAATTAAAAATATTCAAAATGAATTCAATGAAATAAGTATAACTGGACCAGAAAATGGAGACTTACTAGTTATTGGTTGGGGCTCAACTAACGGTCCTATTTCTGAAGCTCAAGAAAAACTTGCAAATAAAGGATATAATATTTCTCACGTTCACGTTTCATGTTTGTGGCCGATTTCTGAACGTTTAAAAAATTTAGCCTCCAAATTTAAATTAGTTATAGTTGTAGAAATGAATGATGGCCAATTATATAATCTTCTTAAAGCACAGGGTGTTCAAAAAATTCAATCTTTAACTCAAGTCTCTGGGAAACCTCTAAGAGTATCTTATTTATTAGAAGAATTTCAAAAAATTATAAAAAATGGAAAATAGTATGGGCATTAATGAAAAACCTACACAATTAAAACCAGCTGATTACGCATCTGATCAAGAGGTTAGATGGTGCCCAGGATGTGGAGACTATGCCATTTTAAACGCGGTCAAAAAAACTCTAGCTGATAAACAAGCTAAAAAAGAAAAAACTGTTTTTGTTTCAGGAATTGGCTGTTCATCTAGGTTGCCTTATTATATGGCAACATATGGTTTTCACACTATTCATGGAAGAGCCCCAGCATTTGCTACCGGTATTAAACTTTCTAATCCCGAATTAGATGTATGGATAATAACTGGAGATGGTGATTCTTTATCTATTGGAGGTAACCATTTTATTCATTTATTAAGAAGAAATTTAAACTGCCAAATACTATTATTTAATAATGAAATTTATGGATTAACTAAAGGGCAAGCCTCTCCTGCATCTAGAACAGGTACTATATCACCTTCAACTCCTGAAGGTTCATCAGAATCTCCAATTTCAGCTTGTGAGTTAGCACTGAGCGCTGGAGCAACATTTGTTGCAAGAGGAGTTGATACAGCAATTAAACAACTAGTTCCTACTCTAAGCAAAGCTCAAGAACATATTGGCACATCCCTAGTAGAAATTTACCAAAATTGTATAGTATATAATGATGCTGTTTTTAAATCATTTACAGATAAATCAGTAGCAATAGAAAAACAAATACATTTAGAAAATGGTAAACCAATGTTATTTGGAAAAAATAATATGAAAGGACTTGTTATTAATAAAGACTACTCAGCCCTAGAAATTATAGATTTAGAAAAAAACGCAGAAGAAATTTCAAGAGTCCTTATTCATGATTATAAAAATAAAACTATAGCTAATCTCTTAATCCAAATGGAGCAAAATTCAATGCCCGTTGCACTTGGTGTAATATACTGTATTGAAAAACCCACTCTTGATAGCCATTACTCAGAAAAAATAAATAATCATAATAATGACATCAGTAAAATTATGGAAAAGGGTCAAACCTGGACTATATAATAATTACAAAGTTAATTGACAAATTAAGGATAAATTTATGATAAAAGCTTTATTGATAGTATTATACTTGCTTAGCGTTAATATTAATATTAATGCGCATGCTGACGATTCTGTAAAGAAAGAAGACATAGTTTCCATCTTTAAAAGATCTATGAGTCATTGGAAAATAAACTATGATACTCTTGATGAAAATAAATCTGGTGCAGCTTGCATACCATGGGCAACAATAGATAAAACTTTTATACAGGAAGGTATTTTCACAGCTCTAGGTTATGGTTTTAACCTATATGATATTAAAATTGCTAAAAAAGCTGCTCTGGAAGGTTGTGAAAGGATGAGAAGGGCAAATAAAATTGAGAGTACGTGTAAATGTGAGATGGTGTTATATAATAATGATATTTTGGTAGAATATGAAAATGAATAAAAAAATTGAAAACAGTCTAAATTTATTACTAGATACGGCAAAAAAATTAGGTGCTGAATGCACAACTGTAATAGCTAATGAGAATACTTCAGTAAATGTAGCTGCAAGATTAGGAAAATTGGAAAATGTTGAAAGAAATGAGTCCAGTAGCATTGGCCTTGAAATAATCGATAATAAAAGAAAGGTTTCATTATCAAGTACTAACTTAAATGAAAAGTCTCTTGAAGAATTGGCTAGTAATGCAATGAATATGGTGAAATCTATTCCAGTAGATGAGTATTGTGGATTAGCAGATAAAGAAATGCTTTATGATGGTAATTTGGATTTAAATTTAGTCGATAATTATATACCAGAAAATAATAATTTGCTTGATAACTCTATAGAAGCAGAAGAAAGCGCTTTAAATATTAAGGGAATTACAAATTCAGAAGGCGCTTCATCGTCTTATTCAAAAAATAAATTTTATCTAGCAACTTCTGAAGGTTTTTATAACACTAGTGAAAAAACTAATTACTCTACAGGCATATCTGTCATTGCTGGTAAAGGTATAAAAATGGAAAGAGATTATGAATACCAATCTAAAGTTCATCACTCAGATTTAGATACCCCCATGCAAATTGGAGAAAAAGCTGCTGAAAGAGCAATATCTAGATTAAACCCCAAAAAAGTTAAGAGTAATTCTGTTCCGATAATATTTGACCCAAGAGTTTCGGGTAGCCTTTTATCCCTGTTTATAGGAAGTATATCAGGACAAGCAATTGCAAGAGGAACATCTTTTTTAAAAGATAAAATGAATAAAGAAATTTTTAAAAATACTATTCAAATTATTGATGAACCCCATATTCAAAAGGGTGCTAGGTCTCGTACATTTGATGGAGAGG
>JAYGEJ010000133.1:0-2489 GCA_046582425.1 Alphaproteobacteria bacterium | reverse complement strand
CCTAGAGAAAAAATAAATAGACCTGTTTGAGGCTCAGTAGCTAGTAACAGAAAAGCAGCATCTCCCATAGTAGCAGTTAATACAGCAACTAATGAACCAAAACTTATTCTTCCTTGAATGTATTGAGTGACAACTACAATTGCTCCTCCGCACCCTGGTAGGGCACCTAATAAAGAAGACATAACTACATGATATTTTTTTGTTTTATCTAAAATAAATTGAATATTAAATTTAGTAAATGCGTCCATTCCTATTATTATGAAAAGAGTAAATCCTACAAAAATAGATACTTGAAGGTATGCATCGATTAAGGTTAATCGAATTATTTCTCCAAAATGATTTGTTTGAAACGCCATTACTAAAATAGCAATTCCAAGAAAGCTTTTTTTTAATAGTCTTCCTTCATTAGCTATTAATATAGTTTTTTTATTAATTATTGCTGAAATAAAAGAGTTCATATGTTTTTTCTTTATTGAATTTTTTTTTAGAAATAAAAATAACCCTTTTTTTAATTAAATTCAAATAGCAATTTTATGAGAATAAGACTCATTCTCAATTTAGCATCGACTTCTATATAATGCAAAAATATTTTTATAATGCATATTACTAAGTATATGAATAAATGATTATATATTTAAAGATATAAATCTAAATGAAAAATCAAGTTTTATGTTTATTATACTATAGGCTTTTAAACTTAAGTTGAAATTTATAGTTACGTAAATATTTAGTACTTTATTTTTAAGATATTTAGCAATTAAAGACAATTATTAATAAATATATTAATGTAGTATTAATTTTTATATTATTTAGGAAAAAATTTATGAAAAATGTTTTTATTTTGTGCTTTATATTTTGTCTCTGTTTTTTCTTTTTATCTTTTAAAGCTATTGCTTCAAATTGTGAATTCCAAATGGCTGATATGAATTGGCCTTCAGCTACATTAATGGCAAATGTTGATAAATTTATTTTAGAAGAAGGGTATGGGTGTAGAGTTGAATTAATTCCAGGAGCAACAACGGCAACTTTCGTTACAATGAATGAAAAGGGAAGACCCCAAGTAGCACCAGAATTATGGACTAATTCTGTCGCTGAACCTCTTCAAAAAGCAATTGAAGAAGGTCGTTTGTTTTCAGCTAGTGATGGTCCTATTACTGAATTAGGAGAAGGATGGTGGGTAACACCAGACACAATAAAACGTAACCCACAGTTTAAAACAGTATTAGATATATTAGAAAGGCCTGACCTATTTCCGGCTAAGGAAGATCCATCAAAAGGCGCATTTATTGGTTGTCCTGCAGGTTGGGGATGTCAGTTATCTAATCAAAGTCTTTTTATTGCTTTTGAAATGGAGAAGAAAGGTTGGATGCTTATTGATCCAGGTTCTAAAGCAGGTTTAGATGCTTCGATGACAAAGGCGGCCCAAAGAGAAGATAATTGGCTTGGTTATTATTGGTCCCCAACTTCATTAATCGGGAAATATAATATGAAATTAATGGATTTTGGAGTTCCATTTGCTGGATCTGAAAATTGGGATAGTTGTATTTCTAAAGGGCCAGAGGTATGCTTAAACCCTAAACCTTCAGCATGGACTAAATCAATTGTAAAAACTATTGTTACACCAGACGTAAGGGAAATGCATAAAGTAATGAAATATTTCAGTAAAAGAATATTTCCTGGAGAAGTAATGAATACTATGCTCGTTTACATGGAAGATAATCAAGCACAAGGCATAGATGGAGCTATTACATTTCTTGAAAAATTTTATGATATATGGGTAAATTGGGTGCCTAAAGATGTTTCCCAAAATGTTAAAGATGCTCTTTAAGTATATTTAACCAGAATTTAATATTTATTTATGAAAGATTTAAATGATAGATTTTTTTACAGAATTTCCAGAAATATCTCGAAGTGATCTAAGAAATATAAAAAATGCAATTGATAATGCTTTTAGATCATTTTCCAGAAGTTATGGAGAATCTATAGAAAATTTTTTTGATCCTTTATTATGGTTTTTGATATGGTTCGAAAAACTTTTAGTTAATACACCTTGGCCAATCATAATGCTAATTATTACATCGTTATGCTTTTTAGGATCTAGAAACTGGAAATTACCATTAGCTTCAATACTTACTTTTACACTTATTGGGTATTTAGGTATGTGGGAAGATACAATGTCTACCATAGCTTTAATTTCTGTCGCTACAATGTTATGTATAATAATTGGAATGCCATTGGGAATATGGATGGCACGTTATGATGCTGTTCAAAAAACACTCAATCCTTTACTTGATATAATGCAAACAATCCCAATTTTTGTATATTTATTACCTGTCCTGATGTTGTTGGGAATAGGAAAAGTTCCTGGATTAATAGCTATTTGTGTCTATGCCATGCCTCCAATTATACGTTTAACTAATCTAGGTATTAGACTTGTTGATAAAGATATTCTTGAAGCAGCAAATGCATTTGGAGCTAATTCAAAACAA
>JAYGEJ010000118.1:0-3368 GCA_046582425.1 Alphaproteobacteria bacterium | reverse complement strand
AATAGAAGATGCTATAAAATACAATTTTAATAAAAGAGAATTATTAGAAGCAGCTATAACTCATACTAGTATTTTAAATAATAAAAAAGATTATACATACGAACGCCTTGAATTTTTAGGAGATAGGGTTTTAGGATTATCAATGGCAGATCTTATATATGAAAATTTTTTAAATGAATCAGAAGGAGAACTCGCAAGAAGAATAGCAGTTCTTGTAAGCGGTAAAATGTTAGCTAAAATTGCTATTAACCTAAATCTTCAAAACTATATAAAAGTGAGCGAAAATTTAAAATTTATTAATGGAGAAAATTATTCCATATTATCAGATACAATGGAAGCTATTATAGGAGCAATTTTTTTAGACAGTAACTACATTGAAGTAAAAAAAGTTATTCAATTATTATGGAAAGAATATATATTAACTGATGAAATGCCTCCTAAAGACTCTAAATCTGCCCTTCAGGAGTTAGCAATGCAACTTAAGTATGAAATGCCGCTGTATTCAAATTATGTAAAAGAAGGGCCAGATCATTCTCCTAAATTTAGCGTAGAAGTTAGTATTAAGGGAATAAATAAAACACAAGGTCTTGGGCAGTCAAAAAAATCTGCCGAAGCTGATGGTGCTGATAAATTATTAAAAATTATTGAAAGTAATGATAATTGAATAGCTACGAAAAAAAATTTGGTTTTGTAAATGTTTTAGGAGCCACAAACGTTGGTAAATCTACTTTAATTAATAGATTAGTAGGTCAAAAAATATCAATTGTGACTAAAAAAGTGCAAACTACGAGAAATAATATAATAGGTATTTACTGTCTTGATTATTCTCAAGTGGTTTTAATTGATACTCCTGGAATATTTGTACCTAAGAGAAAATTTGATAGAGCAATGATAAATTCAGCATGGAAAAGTGTTAAGGATTCAGATATGACCTTATTAATGTTAGAGGCAAATCAAGACATAGATAGTAACACTTTAATTATTGCAGAAGCTTTTAAAAGTAAAAAAATATTAAATGCTAAATCCCTAATTTGTGTAATAAATAAAATAGATTTAGTTAAATCGGATGTTCTACTCGAATTAGTAGAGAAGGTGAAAAAGTATTTTACCTGCAAAGAATTTTTTTTTATATCAGCTTTAAACGGTGATGGTGTATTAGAATTAAAAAATTTCTTAGCAAATAATATACCTGTTGGTGAGTGGCATTATCCTGAGGAACATGTAACTGATATTCCTTATAGATTACTAGTTTCAGAGATGATTAGAGAGAAGTTAACTATTATTATGCACCATGAGTTGCCTTATGGAATTGCCGTTGAGACTGAGGCATGGAACCAGCTTAAAGATGGTTCTATTAGAATTGACGCTTTAATATATGTACAAAAAAAAGGACAAAAAAAAATAGTAATTGGTACTAATGGAGATAACTTAAAGTCAATAGGTATAAATTGCCGAAAAGAACTAAAGTCTATGTTAAATAAAGATGTTCATTTGTTTTTATATGTAAAAGTTAGAGATAATTGGGATAAATCGCCAGATTATTATAAAGGTTTGGGTTTAGATTATAATGTATAACTAATATGAAATGGCAAGATAAAGGTATAATTGTTTCAATTAAAAAACATGGAGAAAGTTCTCTTATATTAAATCTATTCACTGAATATCATGGTTTGCATTCAGGCTTGGTAAGGAATAGTAATTCTAAAAAAAATAGTAATATCTTTCAAATTGGAAATATATGTAGTGTGGAATGGACAGGTAGATTAGAAAATCAATTAGGTTATTATAAATCTGAAACAGATAATTCCATATCTCATAATATAATAAATAATTCTTTAAAAATTGATTTATTAATGTCTGCTAGCGCTCTTATAAATAAATTTTTAGCCGATAGACAAGATAATTCTTCTTTATTTAAAGAAACTTTAAGCTTAATAAATTATTTGAATAATAAGGAAAAATTTTGGCTTTCTAAGTATATAAAGTGGGAATTAATACTTTTATCGGAATTAGGGTTTGGCCTTGATCTTAAAGTTTGTGCGGTAACTGGACTTAAGCATGATTTAAGGTATGTTTCTCCAAAGTCAGGAAGAGCTGTATCTGAAAAAGGAGCAGGAAAGTGGAAAAATAAATTATTTCTTCTTCCAAACTTTATTACTAAAAATAATGAAAATACTGTTGATAAAAATGAATTAATAAATGCTATGAAAATAACTACATTTTTTTTAAAAAGATATGGATTTTCATTAGGTTTAAAGTTGCCTGATGTAAGAGATAGGTTTACAAATAAATTAGATATATTAGAGAGCTACTATTAGTAATTTCTAGAAGTTATTAGGTGTAAAATGACAAGTTCAAAAAAAAATAATCAAATTATTAAAGATTTAACATTTTCAGATGCTTTGGGAGATAGATATTTATCCTATGCTATGTCTACTATAGTATCTAGGTCATTACCTGATGTCAGAGATGGATTAAAACCTGTTCATAGACGTTTATTGTTTGCTATGCGTGAATTAAAAATGTCACCAAAATCAGGTTTTAAAAAATGTGCAAGAGTAGTGGGAGATGTAATAGGAAAATTTCATCCCCATGGAGATCAAGCAGTTTATGATGCTATGGTTAGATTAGCTCAAGAGTTTTCAGTTAGATATCCTTTAGTAGATGGACAAGGAAATTTTGGCAGTATTGATGGAGATAGAGCTGCTGCTATGAGGTATACAGAAGCTCGTTTAACTGAAATTGCAGAACTTTTGTTAAAAGATATAGACAAAAACACTGTTGATTTTATAAGTACATATGATGGAGAATATGATGAGCCAATTGTTCTACCATCTTCATTCCCAAATTTATTAGCTAATGGAGCAACTGGAATTGCAGTTGGTATGGCTACAAATATTCCCTCACATAATATTATTGAGTTGTTAATTGCTATTCGTCATTTAATTAAAAGACCAAACGCTTCTATTGTTTCAATTATGAAATATATTCAGGGACCAGATTTATCAACTGGAGGTATTATTGTTGATGATAATGAAACAATTAGAAAAGCTTATGAAACAGGTAAAGGTTCTTTTAGAATAAGGGCTAATTGGTTCATTGAAAAAAAAAGTCATGGCCAATATATTATAGTTATCAACGAAATACCTTGGAGTGTAACTAAAGCTAGAATTATAGAAAAAATTGAAGAGATTATTTCCAATAAACGTTTATCAATCTTGTCAGAAGTTATAGATGAATCCTCCGAAGATATAAGAATATTACTTATTCCAAAGAATAGAGATGTTAATCCAGACTTATTAATGTCACGATTATTTAGAATATCAGATTTAGAATTAAAAATTAATTTGAATATGAATGTAATAGAT
>JAYGEJ010000073.1:0-5315 GCA_046582425.1 Alphaproteobacteria bacterium | reverse complement strand
CCTCCTAGTTAATAACATAAATATATAATGTAATATTTATAGTTTAAATATACTAAAATTAAAACCTATGATTTAATGTGTGCTATGGATAAATCTTTATTAAATATAAAGCCGAATAAAAAAATAAAAAATTCATGTCAGGTTTTGATTATTTCTCCGGGTAAAGGCGTCTATGATTATAGAGTAAGTGGTAATATTGAAATAGGCCAAATTGTATCTGTACCTTTAAGAAGAAAAGTTTATCAAGGCATAGTATTAGGCAGAGGAACTAGAGGTTTTCCTGGCTCTAAGTTAAAAGACATTACTGAAGTTCATTATTCTATCGTAATCTCTAGTGAACTATTAAGTTTTTGTTTATGGCTATCATCTTGGTATTTGAGCGAAAAATCTCAGGTATTTAAAATGGTAATTTCGTCAGCTACATTTTTGAATGTAATAAAAAATAAAACTATTCTTCAATTTAATAAAGACTATGAGAGTAAAACTACTATTTTAGGCGATAAGGTAATAGAATATTTAAAAAATAATAAGGGATTATCTATAAGTGAATGTAGTAAACAAACTAATGTCAGTTATTCAGTAATAAAAAAGTTAATTAAAGATGATATTATATTAACTAAAAATATAAATGAGTTTAAAACTCAGACAATTAAAAAAGAAAAGATTCCTAAATTAAATAGTATACAAATGAATGCTGTTAATGAAATATTAAGTTCTTCATTAAAAAATGATAGTAATATATTTTTATTAGATGGTGTCACTGGTTCTGGAAAAACAGAAGTATATTTAGAAATCATTTCTACTGAATTAAAAAAAAACAAACAGTGTTTAGTTTTAATTCCTGAAATAGCTTTAAGCAATTATTTTATGGATAGGTTTGTTGAAAGGTTTAATTTTTTACCTGCAGTGTGGCATTCAGATGTATCAAAAACAAATAAACATAGAACTTGGCGTCAAATACTTAATGGAGAGTTAAAGGTTGTTATCGGCGCGAGAAGTGCATTATTTTTACCTTTTAAAAATTTATCTTTAATAGTTGTAGATGAAGAACATGATGCTTCATACAAACAAGAGGATGGTGTTATTTATAATGCTAGAGATATGGCAGTAGTAAGAGGGAGGTTTTCTAATTCAAAGGTTATATTAGCCTCAGCGACTCCTTCATTAGAATCTATATATAATGCAAAGATAGGAAAGTATCATAAAATATTATTGTCTAAACGTTATGGTTCAGCTGAAATGCCTAAAATAAATTTAGTAGATATGCAAAAAGAAAAATTACCTTCGAATAAATGGATTGCACAAGAATCAATTAACGCCATTAAAAAAGCTCTAGATAATAATGAGCAAGTATTATTATATATTAATAGAAGAGGATACTCTCCTCTAACTTTATGTAGATCTTGTGGGCACAGATTTAGCTGCCCTAATTGCTCATCTTGGTTAGTAAACCATAAAAAAACAAATAAATTATTATGTCATCATTGTGGATATCAAGAAAAAATACCAGATGAGTGTCCTAGTTGTAATTCTAAAGAAGAGTTGGTTCCATGTGGCCCAGGAGTAGAAAGGTTAGCTGCAGAGGCAAAATCCTTATTTCCTTCAGCAAGATTAGAAATAATAGCTAGTGATACGCTGAATAGTAATGATAAGGCTGAAAATATCTTTAAAACTATATCTAATGGAGAAGTTGATATAATAGTTGGAACTCAGTTAATTGCAAAAGGGCACAATTTTCTTAATTTAACTACTGTAGTTGCCGTGGATGCAGATTTAGGTTTATCAGGTGGAGATCTTAGAGCATCTGAGAGAACCTTTCAAATGCTGACTCAATTAGCTGGAAGGGCAGGTAGAGCTGCTAAAAAAGGGTATGCCTATATACAAACTTATGATCCTAATCAAAATGTTATGAAAGCAATGCAAACAGGAAATATTAAAAGTTTTATTAAAGCTGAGTCAGAAGGCAGAGAGTTTAGAAAACTTCCTCCATATGGGAGGTTAGCATCCTTAATAATACAATCATCAAATCTTTTAAAATTAGAAAATTTTCTTAAAGTAGTTTCTTCAAATATTCCAAAAAAGCATAGTTATTATGACCGAATCGATGTATTAGGTCCAGCCCCAGCTCCTATTAATAAATTAAGAACTTTTTATAGGTATCGTTTTCTTTTAAAAAGTAAAGATGAAACTAGAATTCAACCTTTTATTCAAGAATGGCTAAGAAACATAAAGCTTCCAAATGGTATAAGAGTAAAAATTGATGTAGATCCCTATAACTTCTTATAATTTCTGAATTAAACATTAATCTTCTATTGCACATATTTGAAAGCTATGTTACCTAAATCTCGCAAAGATTTTTAATAAATTATAAAATTAATAGGTATTTTAGGGTCTATATAATTGGCTAATGATTCAAAAAATATAGGTAATGTAGTTGAGAGATATTCCAAAGCGCTTTTGGAGTTAGCTATTGAATCTAAATCTATGCCTAGTGTTCATTCTGATATAGAAAAAATTATAAACATTATAGATTCTAGTGAAGATTTTAATAAAGTTTTAAAATCTCCCGTAATATCAAGAAATGACCAAAGTCATATAATTAATGTAATTTTAAAGAAAATATCAGTCAGTGAAACTGTTATTAAGTTTTTTTCAGTAATATGTCAAAATGGTAGATCTTCCATTGTTGATAGAATTTGCCTTCGATTTTTAGATATGGAAGTTAATTTTAAAGGAGAAATAAGAGCAGAATTACTAAGTACTAGTCCTCAATCAGAAGTTGATTTAAAGAAAATCGAAGAAATAATTAAAGAATCTCTAGGCACTGATGTGAGTTTAATTTCTAAAGTAGATCCAAGTATAATAGGCGGATATATTTTAAAGATTGGTTCTATCATGTTAGATGGTTCAGTAAAATCTAAGTTACAGGGACTTAGAGTATCTATGAAAGGGATAAAATAAATGGATCTTAATGCTGCAGAAATTTCATCTATTATAAAAGAGCAGATAAATAATTTTGGAACTGATGCTGAAGTTGCTGAGGTAGGCCAAGTTTTATCTGTAGGCGATGGTATAGCAAGAGTATATGGACTTGATAATGTTCAAGCTGGAGAGATGGTTGAATTTCCCGGCGGAATTTCCGGTATGGCTTTAAATCTTGAATCTGACAATGTAGGAGTCGTTATTTTTGGAGACGACCGTGGAATTAAAGAAGGCGATACTGTTAAGAGAACAGGAAGTATTGTGGATGCTCCTGTAGGTAGGGAACTATTAGGAAGAGTCGTAGATGCATTGGGCAATCCTATAGATGGCAAAGGTGATATTACTTCTAAGGAAAGAAGTATAGTGGATGTAAGAGCTCCGGGTATTATTCCTAGAAAATCTGTTCACGAACCTGTTCAAACAGGATTAAAAGCTATTGATTCTCTTGTTCCTGTTGGAAGAGGACAAAGAGAACTTATAATTGGAGATAGACAAACAGGAAAAACTGCAGTTGCAATTGATACAATATTAAATCAAAAAGCAATTAATGATGGAGATGACGAAAGTAAAAAATTATATTGCGTATATGTAGCTATAGGACAAAAACGTTCAACGGTTGCTCAAATAGTTAAGGAATTAGATGAGAGAGGAGCTCTAGAATATACTGTAGTTGTTGCTGCAACTGCTTCTGAACCTGCTCCTTTACAATATTTAGCTCCTTATACTGGATCGGCTATAGGGGAATGGTTTAGAGATAATAAAATGCATTCTTTAATCATATATGATGATTTATCGAAACAAGCTGTAGCTTATAGACAAATGTCTTTATTATTAAGAAGACCTCCTGGAAGAGAAGCCTATCCTGGAGATGTATTCTATCTGCACTCTCGTTTACTAGAGCGCTCAGCTAAGTTGAATGAAGATAATGGATCTGGTTCTATGACGGCTTTGCCTATAATTGAAACACAGGGTGGTGATGTTTCGGCCTATATTCCTACAAATGTGATTTCTATTACAGATGGACAAATCTTTTTAGAAACAGATTTATTTTATCAAGGTATTAGACCCGCTATTAATGTAGGTTTGTCCGTAAGTAGAGTTGGCTCTTCAGCTCAAATTAAAGCTATGAAGCAAGTAGCTGGATCTATTAAGCTAGAGTTGGCCCAGTACAGAGAGATGGCAGCTTTTGCTCAGTTTGGTTCCGACTTAGATGCTGCAACTCAACAATTATTAGCCAGAGGCGCTAGACTAACAGAACTACTTAAGCAAGGACAATATGAACCTTTATCTGTGGAAGAACAAGTGGTTGTCATTTATGCGGGTGTTAAAGGTTATTTGGATAATATAGAAATATCTGATATCGCAAAATTTGAAGATGCATTATTGAGTAATCTTAGAGCTTCTAAAAATATATTAGATGTAATTAAAGACAAAGCTGCACTTGATGAAGATATTGAAAAATCAATAACTGATTTAATTGAAGAAGTAAGTAAAGAATTTATTAAGAGTGAATGATTATAAATTATGGCTAATCTCAAAGAACTAAAAAATCAAATAGATAGTGTAAGATCTACAAGAAAAATTACTCAAGCTATGAAAATGGTAGCTGCTTCTAAGCTTAGGCGTGCACAAGATATTGCAGAATCAGCAAGACCTTATTCAGAGAAAATAGCAAATATTATGGCATCATTAGCGGCGGGTATGAAGGATAGCGATATATCTTTAGACCTATTATTAGGAAATAAAGATAATTCAACTCATATTATTATAGCAGTAACCTCTGATAGAGGATTATGTGGTGGTTTTAATTCTTCTATAGTTAAAGCAATAAAAAATAAAGTTAATGAGCTTAAAGATATAAATGCAGACTATAAGATTATATGTATAGGAAAAAAAGGTGCAGATGTGTTAAAGGGTACATTTGGAGAGAATGTAATAATTGCAGAAAATATAAATGAAAAAAATTCATATTCTTTAGCAGAAGATATCTCTAATGAATTAGTAAAAAAACTTGATGATAAAGAGTTTGGAACTTGCTCTGTAATATATAACCAATTTAAATCAGTGATCTCGCAGATAGTTACAGAACAGTCTTTAATTCCATGCAGTATAGATTCTGAAGAAGATAATAATGGTCATGAGAATGTTATAAATTTTGAGTTTGAACCGGATGAAAAAGAAATTTTATCTGATTTACTTCCTAAAAATTTAGCTATTCAGATTTATAAAGCAATTTTAGAGAGTGGAGCAGGTGAGCAAGGAGCCAGAATGGCAGCTATGGATAATGCTACAAGAAATGCTGGAGAAATGATTGATAAACTTAATTTATCATA
>JAYGEJ010000038.1:0-11114 GCA_046582425.1 Alphaproteobacteria bacterium | reverse complement strand
TAAGAATATTATCCTATATAATATTATATAAATAAATATATAAGGATTGTCATGAAAAGTGAAGAGTTTAAAAAGTTTTCTGACCCTATGAAGCTTTTTTCTTTATGGTTAGATGAAGCAAAAAATAAAGAAATTAATGATTATAATGCATGCTGTCTAGCAACTTGTGATGCAGCTGGCATACCTTCTGCTAGAATGGTTCTTATAAAAAAATTTGATGAAAGAGGCTTTGTTTTTTTTACTAATTTGCAAAGCCGAAAAGCAAAAGAATTTGAGAGAAACGTAAGAGTAGCCCTATGTTTTCATTGGAAGTCTCTAAAAAAACAAATAAGGATTGAGGGGCCTTTATTAGAGCTACCTAAAAATGAAGCTGATAAATATTTTCAAAGTAGGGAGAGAGATAGTCAAATTGGCGCTTGGTCAAGTCAGCAATCAAGCTATCTTCCTAAAGGCTATAAAAGTTTAGAAGAAAAAATAGAATTTTATGAGAGCAAGTTTAAAAACCAGGTTATTCCTAGACCTAGTTTTTGGTCAGGAAGAATAGTTGTTCCAGAAAGAATAGAATTTTGGAAAGATGTAAAAAATAGATTACATGAAAGAGTACTATTTAAAGCAGATAATGAAAAATGGCTTAAAGAATATCTATATCCATAATTAACTTAAAGGATATAAAACTCCTAAAGTTTCAGCTACGCATGCTGGCTTATCTTCTCCTTCAATTTCTATAGTAAGCTCATTTTTTATTTTAAAGCCAGATTTAGAAGGGACTACTTCTAATAGCTTAAAAGAACCTCTTAAATTAGATCCTGCTTTTACTGGCGATAAGAATCTAACTTTATCCAATCCATAATTGACAGAGTGAGCTATATTCTTAACTTCATATGTATTATAACTCATCCATGGAGCCAAAGATAAAGTTAAAAATCCATGAGCTATTGTGGAACCAAAAGGACCTTCTTTAGACTTTTCTTCATCTAAATGTATCCATTGGTAATCTTCCGTTGCTTTAGCAAATTCATTAATTCTATTTTGTGAAACATTAACCCATGGGCTTTTACCTGTAATTTTTCCTATATATTTTTTAAGTTCTTCTATGGATTCCAAAGTAATCATCTAAATCTCCTCATGTTGAATTTTTTGAGTAATATATTATATCAATATTTACATATATAGCTAATATGTTTTATAAAATAAATAATAGGAAATTAAATGGCTGCTATAAAAAGAAATAAACTTACTAATCAACAATACGCTGTAGCTAGAGAAGGTGCAACAGAACCTCCATTTAGTGGAAAATATAATGATGAAAAAAGACAAGGAATTTATGTTTGTGCCACATGTGATCAAAAGTTATTTGACTCAAAAACTAAATATGAGAGCGGTTCAGGTTGGCCTGCTTTTTATGCTCCATCTAACGAAGCAAATATAGTTAATGTTCAGGATACCTCACATGGTATGATTAGAACTGAAGTAAAATGCAGTAAATGTGATTCACATTTAGGACATGTATTTCCTGATGGGCCTGAGCCTACCGGATTAAGATATTGTATTAATTCTATTGTGTTGAATTTTATAGAAGACTAATTTTAAATAGTTTTAATTATATCTATGATCTTTTCGCTAAGTACAAACCTTGAACCAAGAGTTTTTGCATATTCATCATTTGTATTTATAAATTCTTTAATTCCATTTTGTTTAACCCACCGAAAGGCTCCTCCTGTCCATGCTGGAAAGCCAAGATCTTTTATAATCATATAGTCATATGCTTCGATATTTTTAAAATCAGAATATTTAATATAATTATAAAAAATATTATTTATGGAACTATAGAGAAGTCTCTTTTCAACCTCTCTAATAGAAGGTTGATCTTTAGAAGTGGGAACTAGATCAGTTAAGTCTGGCCATATATTTTTTTTACTTTCTTTATAATCATAAAAACCCTTATTGCTTGATAATCCGCATCTATTAATTTTTTGCATTGATCTTATTAGTGAAGCAACTGATGCATCGGTTGAGTCTAATTGATTTATTATGCATTGTATTTCTAGCTTATCAGCAAATTCTAAAGGCCCTAATTTAAAATCTAATCTTTTGCCTGCATTTTCAATTAAAGCTGATGAAACTCCACTTAATAAAAGTCTCACGCCTTCTGCTGCATAATTCTCTTCAAAAGAATTTTTAAATTTTTTAATTTCTTCAGCTTTTAACTTATTTGCAGGCTTACATAAAACTAATGTTTCAACCATTGCCTGTGTTTCCAAATGTTGGGTTAGCCAAGTAAAGTTCCTCGCTTCAATTTTAAGGCCAGAATTAACATCAGTATTTAACCCTTCGTAAATCGAACTAATTAATATTTTGACAGATGGGTAGTGGTCAGATGTATCTGCATGTAAGGCTGCAATTTTTGATATGAAATAACCTAAATTCTTTGAACTAAAGGGATTAGGTTGAGAGTTAAGAAGATTTTTATTATCCCAATTCTGTAATGAATATGGATTTTTAATAATATATTCTTTAGCTTTATTTAATAATTGACTTTCATCTACAATTTCATTTACCAGCTTAAGTTCAAGAGCTTCTTCGGCTGATATAACTTTATTACTTAGATATAAATTTATACTTTCATTAATACCTATTTGTCTTGGAAGTCTTTGGGAGCCGCCTATTGATGGTATTATAGAATATTTTATGTTTTTAAAGTAAAATTTAGTTTCATCACTTTTTTGAGCAATTCTGTAGTGACTATGAAGAATGATTTCTAATCCACCTAGTTTTATTTTTCCCTTAACTATACTTACGATAGGCTTTCCTAGAGTTTCTAATTTTCTTAGAGCCTTACTTAATTTAATAATAGTATTAAATATTAACTCTGAATTTTTGAGTGAAAAAATAAAATTTAAATCATAATCATAATCATAATTATTATGATCAGTAGAAATTATAATACCTTTTATCTCTTCTTTATTAGAGATAAAATCTATAGACTCTTTAAAATCGTTTATTAATTCTTCATTAATTAGAGTATTTTTAGATTTTATTACTAGATTAACAATACCATGGCCATCATTAATGAGTTTAATATTATTTAAATTCATTAAATTCTTTCAATTATAGTTGCTGTTCCCATTCCAGCACCAACGCATAATGTAATTAGTCCTGTAGATAAATCTCTTCTTTCTAATTCGTCTAAAACTGTTCCTAATATTATAGCGCCTGTAGCTCCTAAAGGATGACCAAGAGCTATAGCTCCTCCATTTACATTTACTTTTGAATGATCAACATTTAATGCATCCATAAAACGTAAAACTACGGCCGCAAAAGCTTCATTCATTTCAAATAAATCAATATCTGAAGCTTTCATATTAGCTTTCTTTAACGCTTTTTCTGCTGAATCAGCAGGTCCTGTTAGCATTATAGTTGGTTCAGAACCAATAGATGCAAAGGATCTAATTTTAGCTCTAGCTTTTAATTCATATTTATCTGCCATTTTTTTATTACCAAGTAAAACTCCTGCAGCCCCATCAACAATTCCGGATGAGTTGCCAGCATGGTGAACATGTTTTATCGATTCTATTTCAGGATATTTTAAAATTGCAACATCATTAAAACCATGATTTCCCATTTGTTCAAATGAAGGTTCTAAAGCACCAAGTGATTGCATAGTGGTATCAGGTCTCATATATTCATCTACTTCTAGAATTGGCAAATTATTTTGATCTATTACAGGAATAATAGAATTTTTAAATTTATTTTCTTTCCATGCTTCTGATGCTCTTTTCTGAGAACTTACAGCATAACTATCTACATCATTTCTAGTATAATTATATTTTGTAGCTAATAAATCTGCAGATATACCCTGAGGGACAAAATACGAATTATATGCTACTGTCGGATCTGCCATCCACGCTCCTCCTGAGCTACCTAAAGGAACTCTCGACATAGATTCAACACCTCCACCTACTGATAAATCAGATTGACCAGACATTACTTGGGCTGCAGCAATATTAACAGCTTCTAAGCCTGATGCACAAAAACGGTCTACTTGCACACCGCTCACTGTCTGATTCCAATTCGCCTCTAATACTGCAGTTCTAGCAATATCTGCTCCTTGTTCTCCAACAGGATGTACACATCCTAAAACAACATCATCCACATCTTTTGTATTTAAATTGTTCCTACTTTCTATAGATTTAAGAACTTTAGAAGCTAACTGAACGGGTGAAACCTCGTTTAAGGAACCACTTCTTTTTCCTTTTCCTCGAGGTGTTCTAACTGTATCAAATATTAGAGCTTCATTCATTTTATTCCCCTTTTTTAAAATATTATTTGGATAAAGTGCGACCAATAATTTCTTTCATAATTTCGTTGGTGCCTCCATAAATTCTTTGTACTCTTGCATCTTCCCATGATCTGGCAATTGGATACTCTCTCATATAACCATAACCACCATGAAGTTGCACACATTCATCTACTAGTTTACATTGCAGTTCTGTTGTCCATAATTTAGCCATAGCTCCTTCAACAGCGTCAAAATCATTATTTAAATGTTTTTTTATACATTCATCAATATAGATTTGAGCAACGGTCAACTCTGTTTTTAATTCCGCTAATTTAAATTTTGTGTTCTGAAACTCTGCTATCTTTTTTCCAAAGGCATTTCTTTCATTTACATATTCTATAGTCCAATCTAATGCTGCTTCTGCTGCAGCTACAGCAGAAACTGCAATAGCTAAACGCTCTTGCGGAAGTTGTTCCATTAAGTTATAAAATCCTTTACCTTTTGAACCTAAGAGGTTTGAGATAGGAAGTTTAACATTATCAAAAAATAACTCTGATGTGTCTTGAGCCTTTAATCCAACTTTATCTAAATTTCTTCCTCTTTTAAAACCATCTCTATCCCCTTCACACATAATAAGTGAAGTACCTTTAGCACCAGAACTAGGATCAGTTTTTGCAACAACAATTATTAAGTCTGCGTTTTGACCATTTGTTATAAAAGTTTTTTGTCCATTCAATATTATTTCATTATCTGTTATTTTTGCGTTGGTTTTAACTGACTGTAAATCGCTTCCAGTACCAGGCTCTGTCATAGCTATAGCTCCAACTAATCTACCTTCACACATTCCAGGTAACCAACTACTTTTTTGACTTTCTGTTCCATAATTTAATAAATATGGAGTAACTATATCAGAATGAACTGAAATTCCTGGTCCTGTAGCACCAACTTTCATAAATTCTTCAACAATTATTACATTATATCTGAAGTCTGTACCCGAGCCTCCATATTCTTCGGGAACGTTAGGGCATAGTATGCCAGCCGCACCAGCTTCTAACCAAAAATCTCTTGAAACAATACCCTTTTTTTCCCATTCGTTATGATAGGGTTCAACATGTTTTTTAACAAAACGTCTAACACTTTCTCTGAACATATTATGTGTTTCGTCAAATATTTTTCGTTTACTCTGCATTTTAAAATTCCTTAATTTATAAATCATTTTAAATCATTGTATTGATTAAGACAATTATGATTTAATAATATTGTTTATAATTTCAAAGGTATTCGTAGATAAATTTTTCTTCTCTCTTATTCTCATTAGGTTTTTCTTAATGATTTTTCTTCTATTTAACTTTAATCTTTTCCAGCTACTAAATGCAGATGAAAGTCCTGAGGCAGAACTAGGATTGATAGTATCTAAATATATAATTTGGTCAGCTATAAATTTATATCCAGCTCCTGAAGATTCATGAAAATTAACAGGATTATTTTTTGCAAATGTACTTAAAACAGCTCTTACTTGATTAGGATTTTTATAGCTAAAATCAGGAAGCTTTATTAAATTCTTAACAACATTTAAATTATTTTTAGTTTTTACCGAGGCTTGAATTTGAAGCCATTTTTCCACCATTATAGGTTGGTTTTTATATTTTTTATAGAACATAGATATTAAATTATTTTTACGTTTACCTTTCATATTACAAATGCAAGAAAGGCTATATAGTTTTATAGTCATATTATTAGTTGAATTATATGCTCTATAAGCTAATTCTTCTGAATTTTTATCTTTTTTTGCAGTCATATATTCCAAGCATATATTATGTAAAGATCTCCACCCACGAGATGAAAAATTTTTATTTAAATAGCAGTCATTTAGAACATTATTAAAACTACTATAAAGTGCTAAATTAATATTTTTTAATATTGTATTTCGTGCTTTATGGATATTTTCTGGGATATAAATTTTAGTATTTTCTGCTATCTCATTTTCAGATGGAATTGACAATAACTCTGCAGTAAAACCAGGATCCTTTTGACAATTATCTAATATATTTTTAATTACTTGTATAAAAAATTTATTTATTTTTATATCTGTTTTTGCTTTAGATTGCTTAAGACATAACTTT
Organism: Alphaproteobacteria bacterium; assembly: GCA_046582425.1. GTDB lineage: Bacteria > Pseudomonadota > Alphaproteobacteria > TMED109 > TMED109 > TMED109. Next base: position 4,712 of record JAYGEJ010000038.1, on the reverse strand, counting down.
AAAAAGTACTGATTTATTTCATCCCATTTTTTAAAAGTATCATTATCGTACATCATTAATAACTTAAGTTTATTGTCGTTCTGCTTTAAGTTAATTTTGACTGGTGATGTAAAACTTCTATTTATAGAAATTGCTGGATCGGATAATATATTATTAAATGAAAATTTTTGAGATTTTTTCTTTAAAATTATTAATAGTTCTTTTTTAGAATTATTTATATCTAAATTAAAAAATTTTCCATCAGAACTTAGCAGTGAAAGCTTTAATGGGATTAACATTGGTTTTTTATATTTTTGTTTAGGAGTACTAGGTATAGTTTGGGTGATTTTAATATCAAATATTTTTGTTTTTTTATTATAATTTTGGTCAATTTTAAGCTCTGGTGTCCCAGCTTGTGAGTACCATAAATAGAATTGTCGCAAATCTATATTATTACTATTTTCCATTGACGATATAAAGTTTTCGCATGTTGCAGCTATTCCATCATATTTTTTAATATAATATTTAAAGCCTTTTAAAAATCCATTTTCTGATAAAATGCTTTCCAGCATTCTTATTAATTCTGCTCCTTTATTATAAACTGTTGCTGTATAAAAATTATTAATTTCTGCATAAGATTTGGGCCGAACTGAATGAGCTAGTGGACTAGCATCTTCAGCGAATTGAATAGTTCTTAGAAGTCTAACATCTTTTATACGTTTAACTGCTCTAGAACCCATATCTGATGAAAATTCTTGGTCTCTATATACGGTCAAGCCTTCTTTTAAACTTAACTGAAACCAATCTCTACAGGTTATTCGATTGCCTGTCCAATTGTGAAAATATTCATGTGCAACAATTGTTTCTATAAAATCATATTCATTATCTGTTGAGGTGCTTTTATCAGCAATCAAATATTTAGAGTTAAAAATATTTAAGCTTTTATTTTCCATAGCTCCCATATTAAAATTATTAATTGCCGCGATATTAAAAATATTTAGGTCGTATTCAAGGTTGTACTTATATTCATCCCATTTCATCGCTTTTTCTAGAGAGTCTAGAGCAAATTTTATTTTATTTTTATCTTCTTTTCTAATCCAAATATTTAAGTCTACTTTTTTATTTGATTTAGTATAAAATTTACGATTTGTTTTTGATAATTTTCCTGCAACCAAAGCAAAAAGATAAGATGGTTTAGGAAAGGGGTCTTTCCATATTACCTCTATATTATTATCAATTATTTTTTTTGATATAAAATTGCCATTGGATAACATAACAGGAAATAACTTTTTATTACCAATTATTTTAACTGTGTAGATAGACAACACATCTGGTCTATCAGGGAAATAAGTAATTCTTCTAAAACCTTGAGCTTCACATTGTGTGACAAATATTTTATCTGAAATGTATAGACCTTCTAATCTAGAATTTAAATTAGGGTTAATATTTGTTACTACCTCAATTGTACAGTTATTTGGAGGAGAATATATTATAAGTTCTGCTTCATTTATTTTATATTTTTCTTGGGTAAGTGTTTTTTTATTTATGGAAATAGAAATTAATTCAAGCCCAATTCCATCTAAACATATGTCACCAAGTATATTAGTAAACCTCATTTTATTTGTAACGGATGTTTTTGTGTCATTCAGAATAAATTCTAAATTAACGTCTTGAAGAACAAAATTGACTGCTCTATAATCTCTTTGTTTTATTATCTTTGAATTCATATGTTTTTATCTATATTGTTTATTATGTAAGTAGTATTTTATATTGATTAGTAAAGAAAAATTTATAGTAGGTGCCAATTTCATGCAATTAAAATTATCGAAATTATTAATTATAATCCTCATTATATATTCAACTATAACTTTTGTGTATGCAGCAGACTATAACTATGTAAAAGAAAAAGCTTTGATATTAAAAGATGGTACAGAGGAAGACAAAATTACCACTGTTCAAGAATTGGGAAGACTTTCTTCTAATGCGAATTTTATAATTGATGATTTAATCTTTAGTTTAAGAAATGATAGATCCCATGAAGTAAGAATGGAAATTATCAGAGCTCTAGAGAGAATAGGGGGGCAGGCTAATAAAACTGTTCCGGCTTTAATTGAAGCATTAGGAGATAAAAATTGGGAGATTAGGTGGTCCGCAGCTGGAGCTTTAACATCATTTGGAAAAAAATCAGCTATGGCAGTTCCAGAGTTGGTTGGTTTGCTAAGAGACCCAGAAGACTATGTTAGAAATGCTGCATTATCAACTTTAGGAAAAATGGGACCTATTTCTGTAGCGGCTATGATGGATGAAGTCTCTAAATCTCTAGATGATAGAGACGATCAATTATATATGCGAATTATATGCATTAGATCACTAGGAGCTTTAGGAGCAAAAGCTATGGTGTCAGTTCCTCTTTTAATTAAAAATTCTACACATGAGGATGTTAATGTGAGATTAGAGTCAGTTATTGCACTTAGAAAAATAGGAGGTGATGATTCTATGCCAGGAGAAATAGGATGGCTAGCTGAACCAGATGAAATGATTTGGCCTAAGGTTGGTCCTAAGATGGAAGGGAACTTCTTGATGTTTGCTGAAGCAAAACAAATGGTAATTTACGCAATAGTAGATACTTTATTAAAATCTATAGATGACCCTGATCAACGTGTAAGTTATGCAGCAATCAAAGGTATTGCTAATTTTGGAAAAAAAGCATTACCTGTTAAAAATAAGTTGGTAGATTATATGAATAGAGGGTCTCCCGTCATTAGGAGAGTTGCGATAGATACCTTAGCTAATATGGGAGAAGAAGCTGATGATGTTATACCTGATTTAGTTACGGCATTATCAGACTTTGATGTAAATGTTCAGTGGGCAGCTATACAGGCTTTAAGGGTAAAAGGTAATAAAGCAGTTCCAGAATTAATTTTTATGCTAGAATATGATGATGATTCTTTAACACCAAATATTCTAAAAACATTTGCAGAAATAGGAAACGATGCTAAAGGAGCGGTTAAAAATTTATTAATAATATTAGAACATAAAAACCCTCAATATCGAGCACTAGCTGCAGAGGCACTTGGCGAAATTGGAGATCCGTCGAAAATAGTTATAAACTCTTTAGAGTCTCTGAAAGATGATAAAGATAAAAATGTAATTAAAACTGTTCAATGGTCTTTAAATGAATTGCTTATGATTAAAAGTAGGGGAGATAATGAAGATTAAAATATATAATATAATATTTTTAATTTTAGTTTTTTTTAATAATAAAAATATATTGGCTGAAAATATTTATGTAGATTTAGAGCTTGTATTAGCGGTTGATGTGTCTTCTAGTGTTGATGAAGAAGAGTATCAATTACAAATTAGAGGGGTTGGAGCAGCATTTAGACACCCTGATGTCATAGCTGCTATTGAGTCTTCAGGAGGAAACGGAATTGCAGTTGCAATGGTTCAATGGTCTGATAATGAAGAACAGGCATTAGTAGGTGGATGGAATATAATTAAAGATGCAGCAGATGCTGCCGAATATGCAAGAATAATTAGAAGGTCACCTAGAATTATTGCTGGTGGACAAACTTCAATAGCGGGTGCTTTAAGTTTCTCAATTAATGAAATTAAAAATAATAATATTAACAGCGGAAGAAAAGTAATTGACGTCTCAGGTGATGGCAGAGCCAATAATGGTATTCATCCAATGAATATAAGAAACCTTGCCATTGAAGAGAATATAACTGTTAATGGTTTAGTAATAATAAATGAAGAACCTTTTTTAGATGGTTACTTTGAAAGAGGAGTAATTGGTGGTAGAGGAGCGTTTATGATGATCGCTGAAGACTATAGAGACTATGCTGCAATGATATTACAGAAACTTTTAAGAGAAATAGGTATGCCAGTCAGTTAATAAAGGACAAACATCACTTGTCCTTTATTATATGTCTATATTATTATGGATATACCCCGTATTTAAATTCACTACCAGCGGCTTTTCTATCTTTGTATTCTTGTCTCATATAAGCAATAATTCTCCAGATATCATCATCTTCAATAGTTCTAGAAAATGCACCCATCTGAGTAGGTTGCCCATTAATAGTTAATCCTGAGGCTATGGTTGAATAAAGGTTAATATTTGTACCTCCACTCTTTTTAAAATATCCTCGAGTTAATGGTGGTCCTTTAGCTCCAATTCCTCTCATACCATGACAATAAGAACATCTACTATTAAATCTTTCATAACCAGCTGCTATAGCTTCAGCATCTCCTTCAAATGGATTAACCATATCATCTTCTAGCATATCTCCATATAAATCCATATCATCTTTAGCTACTGAGTTATTAACGAACACAGCACTAGAAAAAAATAATATAAGTGTGACTATAAAAAATAAATTAATATAAAATTTTCTCGTTAAAATCATTTTTTTTCTCCCAATAATATAAAATATTTTATTCTTTAAGTTCTTCGGTAGCAGTGTAAGTACTTCCTACTTCTTTAAAAGGTTTAAAGTATGGTACATTATATTTCTCTACCAATTCAGCTATTGTACCGTCATTCATCATTTCAGTTAAATGAGTATTTAATAAATCTAGTAATTCACTATCTCCGCCTCTAATTACACCAGCTACATTCCAACTCAATTCTAAAGGTGGAGTAAAGCTTCTTATAACTCTGAAAGGAGCATCTTTATATTTTAATCTTGCTTTAGCTAGCTGAGTAGACATCACTAAGGCCATCGAAA
>JAYGEJ010000015.1:0-8489 GCA_046582425.1 Alphaproteobacteria bacterium | reverse complement strand
TTTTAATTCAGGTTGTAACATGTTAGTTATTTTCTATTTTTGATTTTATAGATTTTCTATTTTTATAAGAATAATTCTTAAGATCATTTGATTCAACTTTTTTAGTAAATTTACCAGAAGGTCTTTTAGTCACTTTTATATTAAAATGACTTATTTTTTTTATTTCTCTACTAAGAATGTATCTTCCTTTTATCGTATGCCTAAGTCCAATAGTACTAGTTTCGTTAAATATATGTTTAATTATATTTTCTGTTTTTTCGACTCTACATAAAATTTTAATATTAATAGAAACTCTACCTTTTTTACCTAAAGTAGGATTTTGAATAATATCGATTACACCATTACTTTTAGAAATTGTATTTAGAGAAAGGGCTAAATCTTCAGGAGTCTGATCATCTATATCAAAATTTATCTCAGAAATTACTTCATTAGTAGTATTTTTAACTGGAGAATTAGCTGTTTTAAAAATTAACACCCTTAAAATATTTGGAATAGTTTTGAAATCTTTAGAGCCAATACCTATTCCTTGTTTATGAATTTTTATATTTCCTAAATTTGCTGAAGATATGTTAGGTAATGGTTTTAGATGAGATAAAATTGCTGCTCCAGTAGGAGTAGTTCTTTCTCCTTTAATTCCATCATCAATAACGGGAAAGCTTTTAAGAATTAGCGCAGTTGCAGGAGCAGGCACAGATAGAATTCCGTGAGCAGTATTGATCATTCCACTTCCAATAGGAGTGGCGCTGCATGACCATGTGACATTATAATTTTTATTAAATTTATTTATTATAAAAGCTGATATTATATTATCAATAATAGAATCCCATGCACCAATTTCATGAAATGAAACTTTATCTAATGTTACACCATGAACTTCTGACTCAGCTTTTGCTAAAATATGAAAAATATCAATCGCAATTTCTTTTATATTTTTATCTATAGAGCTTCTGTTAATAAGTAATTTTATATCTTTATATGATCTATGAGGATTATTATTTTTAGATAATAGATCTACATTAAACTTTGTTCCGGATATATGATTATTTGTTAATTTTTCTATTGATAGCTTTATGTCTTTTATAATTTTAGAAGAAATTATTTTTACTTGATTTTTTAAAGAAGGTTCTGCATCTATCATTGAAGAAATAAACATATCTCCAGAGATGCCTCCTATTGGATCTAAGTGTATATGTAATTTTTTTTTCATTCTTTTTTACACATTTTTAATGCTTTTTTAGCTAAGTGTGAATTTGGATTTGCCAAATCTCTTACAATTGTAAAATGATTTAACTTTATAGCACTATAGAATATAAATGGAATATTTTTATTTTTTAACCAATCTCCGTAATCTGCAGTTAGCATTTTCCATGAATTTGGTTCTTCATCTCCTACAACTAAAAGGAAACTAGTTTTATTAACTAATGGATATTTATATACATCTGTTAAGTTAATAGTTTTATCCGAGATATTTATAATATTATTAATGGATATATACTTTGTGATTTGTGGCTGATATATTCCACTAATAAGCGTTGCAGAATTTAAAAAATCTTTCTTTTTATAATTTTTAGTTAATGCCATAGCTACTAAATGGGCTCCAGCTGAATGTCCTACTAAATTTATATTATTAATATTTCCTCCAAAATTACCAATATTCTTAACTACCCAAAGTATAGACTCATATGCTTCTTGAACAATTATATCTATGTTTACATTAGGGGATAAATCGTAGTTTATGGAAACGTGTATAATATTATTTTTAATAGCAGGTAATGCTAAATGTGAATGATCGTATTTATCTCGACCTATCCAATATCCTCCATGATAGTATATTTGTACAGGGCAATTATTATTATTATCTGGTAAAAAAATATCTAATTTTTGATTAGGCCTATGCCCATAAGATATATTAAGATATTTTTTCTTGCATATTTCTCTAAACTTATCTGCTGATTTTGTTGCAATTTTTTGATATATTTGATGATCAGGCACTGATTTTTTAGGATTTAAGTATAATTCTTTTTCTTCTGAACTTAATTTTTGCCATTCATTCAATTTTAAATCCTTAGTTTTTTTTATTGTTTAATAATAAAATCTTCGTTATTACATGATACTTATTAGTAATTATTTTTCAATATTTGGATAGCAAATGAACAATAAAGATAAGACAGAGTTTATTTTAACTTTATCCTGTCCTGATACTTCTGGTATTGTTGCTGAAGTTGCTGGCTTTATGGCTGATCAAAAGTTGACGATAAAAGAATCTAATCAATTTGGTGATTCAGAGACTGATTCTTTTTTTATGAGGGTTAAAGCTTTATCTATTAGTGATAAAGATAATATAGATATTAATGATATTAAAAAAGATTTTGAGGTAATAGCTCAGAAAAGACAAATGCAGTTTAATGTATATAATACTTCTATTAAACCTAAAATAATTATTATGGTTTCTAAATTTGATCACTGCTTAGTAGATTTGCTTTACAGAGTAAAAACAGGAGAATTAAAGGCTGAAATTGCTGCTATAATTTCTAATCATTCTGATACGGAAGAATTAGCTCAAAGTTATAATATTCCATTTCATATGATTAAAGTTAATAGTGAAAATAAAAAAGATGCAGAAAAGTCTTTAGAGTCTTTGGTTTTAAAATATAATGCTGAAGCCATTATATTAGCAAGATACATGCAAATATTAAGTAAAGAAATATCAGATAAATTTAGTTCAAAAATAATAAATATACATCATTCTTTTTTACCTTCATTTAAAGGCGCCTCTCCCTATAAGCAAGCCTACAAAAGGGGGGTAAAGCTAATTGGTGCAACGGCACATTTTGTTACTTCTGATTTAGATGAAGGACCTATCATAGAACAAGATGTAGCAAGAGTAACGCATGTCACATCTCCTTCAGATATGGTTGCTGCAGGAAGAGACGTAGAGAGGCTTGTATTATTCAGAGCTGTAAAGTTTTATATTGAAAGACGTGTATTACTAAATAAGCATAAAACTATAGTTTTTAATTAAATTTTTATTTTTATTGTTATGTTTTCATCTTCATTAATGGATAATAATTTAAATTTTTTAGTATCACAGAAGACTTTAAAGTCATTAGGAGCTGCTTTATCATTAACTAAAAATTCAAGTATATCTCCAGTTTTATATTTCTTTATAATACGATTAGCTTTTAAAACAGGAAGAGGACACTTTAACCCCAATAGGTCTATTATAAATTTATTATTTGGCATTTAATTTATAATTTCATTATATGATAAATAGTCAATTTTATCGCCAGGTTTTATTTCTACAACTTTTTCATTTAGTATGCCTATTCCAGATGACCATGTGGCAGATGTTAGAATTCCCGCTCCAGCTCTAGGAAATTTTTGCATAGTAAGTTTATTTTTTTTATTTATTAATTTCACTCTTATAAATTCTTTTCTTCCCCTTTTTTTAGTATAATAAAAGTCGCTAATAATTGGAATTAAATTATACTTATTAAGAATTTGTCCTGACATCTGTTTTAATATTGGAATTGCTACTACTAGAAATGTAATAAAAGCTGCTGCTGGGTTTCCTGGCAGACCAATTATAGGACACTTATTAAATTTACCAAATCCTACTGGTCTACCTGGTTTAATTGCTAATCTCCAAGCATAAATGCTGCCATTTTTATCAATTATATTTTTAATATGATCTTCATCTCCTAATGACATACCTCCAGTAGTTATAATTAAATCATTTTTAGTGGATGCTTTTTTTAATTTATTTTTAATAATCTCTGTTTTATCTTTTAATATTCCTAAATCTGTTACTTCAAACCCTAATTTATTTAAAAAAGATATAATCATTTCACGGTTTGAATCATAAATATGTCCTTTTTTTAAGGGTTTACCTATATTAGTTAGCTCATCTCCGCTAGAAAAAATTGCTATTCTCAAAACTTTATAAGTTTTAATTTGTTTAAATCCTAAAGAGGCTAGAACTCCAATATCTTGCGGTTTAATTTTATGACCTTTTTTATAGACAATACTATTTTTCTTAATATCTTCACCTAAATATCTGTAATTTATACTTTTTTTAACTAAATTTGGTAAATTTAAGATGTCATTTGTTACTTCGCAATCTTCCTCCATTATTATCGTATCAAAATAAGAAGGTAACATCGCTCCAGTTAAAACTCTTATAGAGGAAAGTTTTTTAATTTTCTTATTAAAGGGGTGTCCTGCGGAAGACTTACCTATTATATTAAATTTTCTGTTTCCACTAGAATATTCTTTAAAATTAATTGCATAACCATCAACAGCAGAATTTGAATAAGCTGGAACGTTAATAGAAGATATTATATTTTCTGAAGATATTCTATTGAGAGAATCTTTTATATTTATTAATTCATTATATTTTTGATGATTAAAATTATTCTTAATAATTTTAATTGCAGTATCTAACTTTACTAATTTATTTCCAAATGCCTTTAAATCTTTAGTTAATTGTGTCATTTCTTATATTTCTAGCTTAATTAAATTTTTAATAAACATAGCTATTTCTTTATAATTATTAATATCTAATAAAATACTATTATTATTTACACTAATACTTTTATCACTAGTTGCAATTGCTATAATATTTTTATCATTTATTGCTAATAAGGGTTTATTAATTTCTTTTCTAAAAACCTCTATTTTTTTTATATTTTCTGTTTTCCATCCTTCAACTATTATTAAATCTACAGGAGCTAATCTATCTATTAGTTCGAATAAAGTGTTTTCTTTATTTTTATAATTAGACATTAAAGCAAATCTATTTTTAGAAGATATTAATACTTCTTTTGCTCCGGCTTCTCTATGAACATATGAATCCTTACCTGGCTTATCGACATCAAAATCTTCGTGAGCATGCTTTAAAGTAGATACAGTAATATTTATTTTTTTTAATTCAGGGAGCAAATTTTTTATAAGTGTTGTTTTTCCACTTCCACTCCAACCAGCAAGACCTAAAATCATTAATAATTCCTAATAAAATAGTTGATTTAATATATCATTCACATACATTAAATAACAATAATATATGTAAATTTTAAATATATATCATTTATATGTATTTGTAGTGATATTTCGCTGCTAAGAGGGGGAGGAGATGTTGAAGGTTTTTCAACTGATTAGTATCTTTATACTTTTTTTTGTATCAAAATCATTAGCTAATGATATTGAGGCAGGAGATGAGCGTTTCCATAAAAATTGTCATAATTGTCATGGTAAGGCTGGTATGGGTGTTGCTAGTTATCCTAAAGTGTCTGGGTTAGACTCTTCATATATTGTCGATAGATTAAATAGATATAGGTCCGGTGAGAAAATTGGTTCTAATTCTGGGCTTATGATAGCTATGGCAAAGAAATTGTCTGATGAGGAAATAATAATTCTTGCAGCTTACTTATCGAGTATTAATAATTAATTTAAGAGAGGATAGAGAATATGAATATTAAATCTAAATTTTCTATTTTAGTAGCAATTATTTTCTCTTTGTCTTTTGGTTTAGCTAAAGTTGGTTATTCAGATGGACATGGAATGGGAATGAATGTTCCTAAGATTGAAGTGACTACTGTACTTTCAGACTTAAAAAATCCGTGGGATATGGCTTTTACCAATGATGGTTCAGCTATGTTTTTCACTGAAAAACTAGATGGTCTATCAGTTTTAATGGGTGGTAAAGTACATAAACTTTTAGGTATGAAGGGTTCTTCTGGGTATGCAGATACTCATGACGACCTTTTTTCATATGGTGCACAAGAAGGAATGTTAGGTGTAGTGTTAGATCCTGATTTTGATAACAATAGAACATTATATCTATATTCAACTTCAAGTAAATATCATGGTGATGGATGTAAAACTAACTTCGAAAGATGTGACGGAAACATTGTTATGAAGTTTACTGTTGCTAATGATATGAAAAGTGTTTCAGATAGAGTGGATATTGTAAAAGATATTCAGTTTAAACCATATGCATCAGATCAACCATTTGGTGGACCTGGAGCTCATAATGGCGGAAGAATTCGTATTGGACCTGATGGATATCTATGGGTAGGTACTGGAGACAGACATAGAGGTATTTGTCCTCAAGATAATACGCTAATATGTGGTGTTGTTTTAAGAATTGATGGCGATGGTAATGGTCATGGTGGCAATAAAATTGCTGAAGACAACAGAATATATACTTATGGACATAGAAATGTTCAGGGTATAGCTTTCCGTCCAAGTGATGGACGTGCATTTACTGCAGAACATGGACCATGGCATAATGACGAAATTACTATGCTAGTTAATGGTGGTAATGGCGGATGGGATCCTGCTGAAAAAAGAGGCGGTAGAAGTGCTTGTCCAGATAAATATTGTGGATATGAGCCAAATCAAATGGACGGAATGGATCCATCTCAACGTGCTGCATACACTCCTATGAGTGACACACGTTTTGCTGATCTAATGCCACCAGCTTGGCAGAATAATGGATACTCACAAGGTACTGGTTCTGCTGCATTCCTTTCAGGAAGCAATTGGGGTATTTACGAAGGCCGCATGGTAGCTGGTATTATGGGTATAGCATTTGGTGATACTCCTGCTGGAAGCAGAATTGATATCATGGATATTGCTGACAATGGATTATCAATGAAAAGTGTAATTCATATGCCTGTTGGTATGACAGAAAGATTCCGTGGCTTAGTAATGGGTCCGGATAACGCTTTATATATTTCTACAGATTCAGGTGGAATTTACAAAGCTACTGCAACAGCACATTCACATTAGAATGTAACGTTTAGCTCGCGCCTCATTTTGGCGCGGGCTATTCTTTTAGTTTTACTATGTTATGGCTTATATTATAAGATGCTTATAAGTTTAACTGGATAATAATTAATATAAGCTTAAATTGAGATATAATGAATAGTAACTATAAACCAGGTGAAGGTAGAAGAAAGAAATTTGCTTTTGATAAAGGTAGGCAGTTGGACTCTCTATCTTTAAATGAAGTAAGAGAGATATTACCTATAAATGACATAAGAAGAGATCATTTAATTGAGTATCTTCATATTTTACAAGATAAATTTAAATTTTTATATGCTAGACATTTAAGGGCTTTAGCAGAAGTAATGAAATTATCTATGGCTGAAGTATATGAAGTTGCTTCTTTTTACGCACATTTTACTATAGTTACTGAAAAAGATGAAAAACTTCCTGATATTACTATAAGAGTTTGTGAAAGTTTAACCTGTAGTTTATTTGGAAGTGAAAAATTATATGAAGATTTATCGAGTAAATACAAAGGTGTAGTTAGAGTATTAAAAGCACCTTGTATGGGGAAATGTGATTATGCTCCTGCATTAGAGGTTGAACATAATCATGTAGATAATGCAACTCTTGATAAAGTTGATAAAGTAATTACGAATAAATCTTTTCATCCAGTTATAAGTAAATTTATTGATCTGGACAATTATATTAAAGGTGGTGGTTATTCATTACTTAAAAAGTTGAAATCAAAAGAAATAACTTACGATCAATTAAGTAAGGTTATATCAGAATCAAATTTAAGAGGTTTAGGTGGTGCAGGTTTTCCAGCATCAAAAAAATGGGAGTTTGTTAGAGCTAATAAAGGCCCTAGAATGATGTGTATAAATGGAGATGAAGGTGAAGTGGGAACATTTAAAGATAAATATTATTTAGATACTGATCCTCATAGATTTCTGGAAGGAACTTTAATTGCAGCTCATATAGTAGAGGCTGAAAAATGTTTTATATATATGAGAGATGAATATCCTGGAATAATTAAAATATTAATAGAAGAAGTAAAAAAATTAATTGAATTAGGTTTTGTAAAAGAAAATTTTATTGAGGTACGAAGAGGTGCTGGAGCTTACATTTGTGGAGAAGAATCTGCTTTAATTGAATCTGTTGAGGGTAAAAGAGGTATTCCAAGACATAGGCCTCCTTATGTAGCACAAAATGGAGTTTACGGGCTTCCTACTTTGGTGCACAATGTAGAAACTGTATACTGGATTAGAGAAATTTTTGAAAAGGGTTCTAAATGGTTTTTATCATTTGGAAGAAACAATAGAACTGGTTTAAGGTCTTTTTCTGTATCAGGATTTGTTAAAAACCCTGGCGTAAAGTTAGCACCAGCAGGCATTTCAGTTTCAGATTTAATTAATGAATATTGTGGTGGTATGCTAGATGGTCATAAATTTATTGCTTATCTTCCTGGAGGTGCTTCAGGAGGAATACTTCCTGCGAGTTTGTCTAATATACCTTTAGATTTTGATACATTACAAGATTATGGTTGTTTCATTGGTTCAGCAGCTATAGTTATCATTTCTGATAAGGTTGACATTAAAGATGTAGCTTTAAACTTAATGAAATTTTTTGAAGATGAGAGTTGCGGACAGTGTACACCATGCAGAAATGGAACAACTATGGCGGTTAAATTAATGCAAGAAAAAGAATGGGATATT
>JAYGEJ010000180.1:0-3043 GCA_046582425.1 Alphaproteobacteria bacterium | reverse complement strand
TACTGCCACTTTTCCAAACTTTAATAAAAGTTTAGAAAATTCTAAGGAGCCAATATCAAGGAATCTGTCAGGTAATTTTGCCCACACAAACATTGTTGCTTTAGGTGATTCCATTTCCCATCCTATTCTACTAAATCCTTCTACCAAAATATCTCTTCTTTTCATATATATGGACCTAATTTCATTTACACATTCCTGAGGTCCATTAAGAGCAGCAATAGAAGCTACTTGAACTGGAGTAAATGCTCCATAATCTAAATATGACTTTATTTTAGTTAATGCTTGAATTAGACTTTTATTGCCTACGGCAAAGCCAACTCTCCAACCAGGCATAGAATAAGTCTTACTTAATGAAGAAAATTCTACAGCAATATTTTTAGCTTTCGGAACTTCTAATATTGATGGAGGAATCTCTCCATCATAATATATTTCTGCATATGCAATGTCAGATAAAATGTATACTTCATATTTAATACATATATCGACTACTTCTTTAAAAAAATCTAAAGAAGCTACTCTTGTAGTAGGGTTGTTTGGGTAATTTAAAACTAATGCTTTCGCTCTATTATTATTGCTAGATAATATTTTATATAAGTTTTTGATAAAGTTTTCATTTGGACAACTATCTATTGATAGAACTGATGCACCCGCAATAATAAAACCATACGGATGAATTGGATAACTAGGATTAGGCACTATCACTTTATCTCCATTTGAAGTTATAGCTGAAGCTAAGTTAGCTAAGCCTTCTTTAGATCCTAATGTAACTATAACCTCACTATCTGGATCAACATCTACATTAAACCTTCTTTTATAATAGTTAGATTGAGCTTTTCTCAAACCTAATATACCTCTCGAAACAGAATATCTATGAGATTTTGGGTCTTTAATAGTATCACATAATTTATCAACTATATGATTAGGCGTCGGAGTATCAGGATTACCCATACCAAAATCGATGACATCTTCTCCTAATGAACGTTCATTAGCCTTCATAGAATTAACTTCAGCGAAAACGTAAGGTGGTAAGCGTTCTATTCTATCAAAATTATTATTTGTTGCCATGTTATGCCTATTTGACTATAAAATTTTTATAATTTTAATTATGTAATCTTTATTTTTATCATTTATTAATTTTAAACTAATTTTATTATTTTTTACACCGTTAGATAATAGGATACTTTTTATTTCACCCATGACATCTTTTAAGTTAGATTTTATATCATTTGATTCAATAAGAATATTAAAATTTTCATATTTTTGCGCTCTAGCAATTAATATTAAAAGGTCCTTATTATCTTCAGTTATAAAAATTTTATTATTTTTAGAAATAAAGTAACCAATTATAATACCACTCTCAGAAAGAATTACATTTTTATTATCTTGAAGAGTAATAAGATGCGCTAAAGTATTTGACGTTATTGGTATATAGTCGTTACTTTTATATGAAGACTCATCCTCTAGAGACCAATCAATTAATTCTTTTATATTTTTATCAAAATTATTAATGCTTTTATTTTCACAGGAATAAAAGAAAATCATAATTAAAAAAAAATATTTCTTATATAATTTTAAATTATTTAACATTAATTATTTCCAATTTAAATTTATGGAAACATGGGAAAATTTATTAAACCTTCTGTCTCTTTGAAACCCATCATTAAATTTAAATTCTGTATAGCTTGACCTGAAGCACCTTTAATTAAATTATCAATAACAGAAATAATTATTATCTTATTTGTAATTGAGTCAAATACAGCCTTCATTTTACATATATTTGTTCCTCTAACATCATGAGTTGAGGGTATTGCTTCTGAATAATGAACAAACTTTTCTCCTGAATACTTATCTTTTAGACATTTTACAACATCATCCAAATTAAATTTATCATTAATATTCAAATATACAGTCGATAGTATTCCTCTTTTAATTGGCAATAAATGAGGAGTAAATAGAACTTTATATTCAGTTGAGCCAATTTTATTTATTTGATTTTGAATCTCAGGTCTATGTCTATGATTTACTAATCCATAAGCAGAAAAACCTTCTGACACTTCTCCAAAAAGTAAATTCTCTTTTAGAGTTCTACCTGCCCCTGACACTCCTGATTTAGAATCAACAACAATATTTCCATATTGAATAATATTATTATCAATTAAGGGTAAAATTGGAAGCAAAGCTGAAGTAGGATAACAACCTGGATTAGACACAAACCTAGCATTTTTAATTTTTTCTCTATTGATTTCAGTTAAACCATATATTGCTTCTTCTTGTAATTCTCTAGCTTCATGTTTTTTATCATAGACTTTTTCATACATATAAATATCATCAAATCTAAAGTCAGCAGACAAATCACAAATTTTAATATGCTTTGGAATATCAGAAAGTATTTTTTGTGTCTTTCCATGAGGTAGACAGGAAATTATAGCATCTACTTGAGAAAAATTAATATCTTCAATTTTTTTTAAATCGGGAAGATTCATACCATTTAAGTGAGGATAAACTTCTGATATACTTTTTCCTGCCTTACTATCTGCAGTTAGTCCTATAATATTATAGTTATAATTATTTACTAGAAGCCTTATTGCTTCTAATCCAGTATATCCACTTGCTCCAAGTATAGCTATATTAGCACTATTAACGTTATTTTTATTTTCTGACATTTAAATACTCCATCAAAAAAGTTTTAAGTAAAAAAAAAGCGGTTGAAAGTTAACAACCGCTTTAATAAAAGAATAAAATAAAAATTATCTTTTAGAAAACTGAAAGCTTCTTCTAGCTTTTGGTTGTCCATATTTTTTTCTCTCTACTCGTCGAGAATCTCTTTTAATAAAACCAGCTATTTTTAAAGCTCCTCTTAATTCTGGTTCATAAAAAGACAGAGCTTTACTTACTCCATGCCTTAAAGCACCTGCTTGCCCTGTATGTCCACCCCCTACAACAGAACAATGTATATCATAAGTTTCTTTTCTTTCTACTAATTCAAGAGGTTGAGATATTATAATTCTATGTGTTTCTCTTTTAAAATATTTTTCTACTTCTA
>JAYGEJ010000094.1:0-4606 GCA_046582425.1 Alphaproteobacteria bacterium | reverse complement strand
AAATAATAATTATTAAAATCAATTAGTTAAATTATATAGTTGATTACTATATTTATATTATCGGAGTTTGTATATGAAATTAATTCAGTTAATTATTCTTTTAAGTTTTTGTTTAAGTACATATTATGCTCAAGCAGGTATTACAGGTACTCCAACTCCTAAGTCAGCACAAACTGCTGCAAGTAATGATGATAAACACAATGATTCAGAAGAAGAGCATAAATCAAATGATCATCATGACCACTAAATTTTAAATTTATGATAATTTAATTTAAAATTTAAAATATCAATTTATAAATAAGGGTATATTAGTTGTCTGTTTCTTATGAAGACGTAATTAATGCTTATGGATTAATTAAAAAACATATCATTAATACTGAATCGCATTATTCTGATATTTTATCTGAAATAACTGGCTGTAGAGTTTTTGTAAAGTATGAGAATAAACAACATACTGGTTCTTTTAAAGTTAGAGGTGCGCTTAATAAATTATTATCCTTAAATGCGGAAGATAAAAAAAATGGTATAATTGCTATGTCTGCTGGAAATCATTCCCAAGGTGTAGCATATAGTGCCAAAATTCTTGGAATTAAATCTACTATTGTTATGCCAGATAATACTCCATTTGATAAAATTAGGAAAACGTCTGATTTAGGTGCTGAAGTTATTATCCACGGAGAAACACTTAATGATTCTGAGAAATATGTAGATAATTTAGTAAAAAAAAATAATTTTACTAAAATTCATCCATATAATGATGAACTAGTATTATCCGGTCAAGGAACACTTGCGCTAGAATTTATTGAAGAGCAGCCTGATATTGATACTTTATTAATTCCTGTAGGAGGCGGCGGTTTAATAGCTGGATGTTCACTTATTTCTAAACATATAAATAAAAATATTGAGGTTATCGGTATAGAGACAGAGTTGTTTCCATCATTGTATAATATTTATAATAACACAGATTCTATTTGTGGCGGCACTACTTTAGCTGAGGGAATAGCAGTTTCTAATATTGGTGATATACCATTGTCAATTATTAAAAGTTACGTAAAGGAAGTACTAACAGTTTCTGAAAAATCAATAGAAGAAGCTGTTTCAACATTTTTATTAAAAGATAAGGTCCTTTCAGAAGGAGCTGGTGCTACTGGTTTAGCAGCTATTTTAGAAAATAAAGATAAGTTTAAAGACAAGAATGTTGGTATCTTTCTTTGCGGAGGAAATATTGATTCTAGAGTACTCTCATCAATATTAATGAGAGATTTAGTTCGTAAGGGACAAATTATAACTCTATCAATAGCTCTGGCCGATAAGCCTGGTCAATTAGGAGCTATTTCTAAATTATGTGCAGAAGAAAAAGTTAATATCTTAGGAGTTGAACATAGCCGTTTTGCTCTAGATTTGTCTGTTAGTTCTGCTCGTCTTCATATAACTTTGGAAACAAGAAACAATAATCACGCAAAAAATATTATTAAAAAGATAGAATTATTAGGTTTTTCTGTCATTGTTAAAAATACTAAATAATCTATGGAGTTAAAGAATTGAGTAATTTAGAAGACAAATATCCTAGAATATCTGATATGAAAGAACGCGCATTAAAGAGAATGCCCCATTTTGCAGCAGAATATTTATTCTCAGGTACTGGATATGATAGAGCTATGGATCATAATCAAGAAATTTTAAAAAACATATTTTTAACACCAAGGTATCTTAAGGGCACAGTTGGAGCTAATTTAAAAACAAAACTTTTCAATAGAGTTTATGATGCCCCATTTGGAATAGCTCCTGTTGGAATGACAAGTTTGATCTGGCCTGGTGCAGAAGTAAATTTAGCAAAGTTAGCGAATAAAGTTAATATTCCTTATACTCTTTCAACTGTTGCTTGTGCATCTATTGAAAAAGTCGGAATGCATTTAGATAATAATGGTTGGTTTCAACTTTATCCTCCAAAAGATAAAAATATTAGAGATGATTTACTAAAAAGAGCTAGTGATAGTGGCTTTGAAGTTTTAGTTATAACATCCGATATACCTGCTTCAAGCAGGAGGGAACGATTAAGAATGGCTGGTGTTTCTGTTCCTCCAAAAATAAATTTAAGGACAATTTTTCAGGCTGCTATTTCTCCTACGTGGTCACTAGGTATATTAAAGCATGGAATGCCCCAGTTTGCTACGATGGATAAATATCAGAACAGTCAAGGTAATAAAAAAATAAGTAAAGGTTATGCTGGTAGCCAAATGGATAGATATTTAGATTGGCAGTATTTAGAAGAAGTTAGAAATATATGGAAGGGCCCAATAGTTCTTAAAGGATTAATGGATAATAGAGATGCATTGAAAGCTAAGGATTATGTTGATGCAATCTATTTGTCAAATCACGGAGGTAGGCAACTAGATATTGCGCCTAGTCCTTTACAAGTTCTTCCTAATATAAGAAAAGATCTGGGAAATGACTTTCCAATATTAATAGATAGTGGATTTTATTCCGGACAAGACGTAGTAAAAGGCTTGATGTTAGGAGCTGATTTTGTAATGATTGGAAGACCTTTTATGATAGGACTTGCAGCTTTAGGAGCTAAAGGTGCAGCACATAGTCATTATATTATAAAAGATGAAATCGAAAATATTATGGAGCAAGTTTGTTCTAAAAATATTGAAGAATTAAAAAAAGAAACTGTAAATGTAGGCAAAGACTTTATTTTAACTTCATTAGATTAAAAACTTAGAGTGTTTATTATGAAAAGAAGAAATTTTTTAAAGAGAACAATAGGAGTTGGGACATTAACAGCAGCCTCTACATTATCCGCTCCTGCAATTGCAAAAAATAAAATTCAATGGAAGATGGTTACGTGTTGGCCAAAAAATTTTCCTGCATTAGGAACCGGCGTAAAAAGAATAGCTGATTCTATTTATGCTATGTCTGATGGAAGATTAGAAATAAAAATTTATGGCGCTGGAGAGTTAGTTCCGCCCTTTGAAGTTTTTGATGCTGTTCGCGAAGGTATAGCAGAAATGGGACATGATGCTCCATATTATTGGACAGCAAAACATCCAGCTATGCCATTTTTTACCTGTGTTCCAGGAGGTTTAACAGCCCAAGAACATGCTGCTTGGTTATATTTTGGTGGAGGTCAAGAATTATGGGACGAGCTTTATAATGGATTTGGGCTTAAAGCATTTCTCGCTGGAACAGGAGGATGTAATGTTGGAGGTTGGTTTAAGAAGGAAATTAATAGCTTAGATGATTTAAAAGGATTAAGAATGAGAATTCCTGGATTAGGTGGCGACATGCTATCTAGAATTGGAGCTATTCCAGTCAATCTACCTGGAGGTGAGTTGTTGCCTGCCTTACAATCAGGAGCTATTGACGCTGTAGAATGGATAGCCCCATACAATGATTTAGCATTTGGATTTCATAAAATTGCAAAATATTATTATGCTCCAGGAATTCAAGAGCCTGGAAGTGCTCTAGGGTTAACTGTTAATCTTGATGCTTATAATAACCTTCCAAATGATTTACAAAATATTATCAAGTATGCAGCTGGTGATGAAGCTTTTCGAATGCTATCAGAAATGACAGCTGGTAATGCATTTTCTTTAGATGTTTTATTAAATAAACATAAAGTAGAGATAAAAAGTTTTCCAAAAGATGTAACCGACGCAATGTTTAATGCCGCTTCAGAAATTTTATTAGAAAAATCCAAAGAAAATGAATTTACAAAAAGAGTCTATGACAGTTGGTCTAGTTATTGGTCAAAAGTAACAAAACTATCAAACCTAACAGAATTAGGATACATGAATTTAAGAGCTAACTATAAGAAAAAAACTGAAATTTAAATTTTTATATTTTAACTTTCAAATACTTTAGCGCATTCTCTTTCACTAATAACTTCTTTCCAATTTATTAGGCTTTGGTGTTCTTCTGTAGGGATTACTTTTACCCAACTAGCAAAATCTAGAAAGACATATAAATTAATATCTGCCATAGAGAAATTCTCCCCGGCAACATATTTATTCTTTGATAATCTTTCGTTTATATCACCTAAAAATCTATTTGCTAACATACTACCTCTTTCTGCTAATTCCGGTATTTGTTTTGTCATTCTTGGGTCTGGAACTGCTCTATCCTTAAAAGCTTCTGAGGAATTTCTTAAACATTCACCTACAGGGTTCATTCCTTCAATCTCTATTTTTCTATTCCACATTTCTACAAGGCCTTTTTCTTCAGGTGATTCTCCAAATAAAAATGGTTCTGGTTGTATCGCATCAAAATATCTACATATAGCCATACTTTCAGCAATTACATTTCCATTATCAAGCTCAAGTGCAGGAACTCCACTTTTTGGGTTTATATTTAGGTAATTACTTTCTCTATTTTCGCCTTTACGCACATTCACTTGAACGTATTCAACATCAATATTCTTTTCTACTAAAAACATTTGGACTCTTCTTGGGTTAGGAGCTCTTCTAAATTCATATATTTTCATGTGTGTATCCTCAATTAAATAATTCATAGATATTAAACTTATATAATTTTATTAACAATAAATAATTATTATAAATTTAATACAATTAGTATTAAATGTTGACTTACAAATCTATTTTAT
>JAYGEJ010000039.1:0-5467 GCA_046582425.1 Alphaproteobacteria bacterium | reverse complement strand
AATTTAGAAGAACTTGGAGATGTACGACTAGATATAGAGTGCAATAACTCACCATCTCTATTTATTAAATACTTATGAAAATTCCATCTAGGTAACTTTTTGGAACCATAATTACTCTCTATCCAATTATAAAACGGGTGTTTATCTTTACCCAAAACTCTTTGCTTACTCATTATAGGAAAAGTTACTCCGTAGATACCTTCACAAAAATCTTTAATTTCTTCTTTATTGCCTGGCTCTTGTCCTCCAAAGTCATTAGAAGGCACAGCAATTACTGAGAGTTCATCTGATGAGAACTTATTAGTTAATTCTTGAAGTCCTTTATACTGTTTTGTAAAACCACAAAAACTTGCTGTATTTACAATTAATATAATTTTACCGGGAAAATCACTTAGTTTTACATTATTTCCATTTATATCTTCAAAAAATGTATCTGATAAAATTAAATTTTTAGCATTACTAATATTATTAATAGAAAAATAAGACATAAAAAAAAGACATATAAATTTTAAAAAGTTTACCATATTAGTTCTACGTTAATATAAATATATTTAGATTAATTTAATTTTTAGCCCTTAACAATCTTTGCTTTTGCCTTTGCCAATCTCTTCTTTTTTCATCAGCCCTTTTATCTCTGTCTTTCTTACCTCTTCCTAATCCTAAACTAATTTTAGCAACACCTTTAAAATTGAAAAATATTTTTAAAACGATTAGAGCTAATCCTTGTTTTTGTACACTACCTTGTAATTTTTTTATTTCTTTTTTATGTAATAATAATTTACGGGGTCTAGTAGGAGAAGAATGAAATTCATTTTGTGCATTACTATACTCTGATATATGGCAATTAATTAGCCATATTTCTCCATCTTTTGGGTCAGCATAAGCATCTCCTATATTTGCCTTACCTAATCTTAAAGATTTTACTTCAGGTCCAGTTAAAACTATTCCAGCTTCAACAGTTTCTAAAATTTCATATTCTCTTTTTGCACGTCTATTTAATAGTATTGAGCTCATTAAATTTCTATTTTATGAAGCTCAAGGTCTTTTAGAGCTAATTTAACTATATTTTTTGTTTGATCAGTTGGTTCTACTAACGGCAACCTTACTTCAGAATTAGCTATACCCCTTAAAAACGCCGCATATTTAACTGGAGTAGGACTAGACTCAATAAATAATGATGTATGCAAAGGCATAAGTTTTTCTTGTAAATTTCTAGCTTCTATTAATTTGCCTTCACTCCATAATTTGTGAAATTCAGACATTAAATTAGGTGCTATATTTCCTGTTACAGATATTATTCCATCTCCTCCTGAGGCCATAAAAGGAAGCTGTGAAGGGTCTTCTCCAGAAAACTGAATAAAATTATTATCATTTAATGCATTCTTTAATAAAGTTGGTCTGATAGGATCGTTACTCGCATCCTTTACACCTATAATATTTGGTAATTTAGATAATTTAACCATTGTCTCTATTGACATATCAACTATAGATCTTCCGGGTATATTATAAATAAATAAAGGTATTTCTACCGCATCATTAATTGCTTTAAAATGAGCATACATTCCTTCTTGAGTAGGCTTATTATAATAAGGCATTACTATTAGAGCTGAATCTGCCCCTGCTTTTTTTGCATATTTTGTTAAATCGATAGCTTCTTCTGTAGAATTTGATCCTGTTCCTGCCATAACTGGAACTCTCCTGTTTGAAACTTCAACAGTTAAGTCAATTAACCTTTCATGTTCAGAATGACTTAATGTAGGAGACTCCCCTGTTGTTCCACATGGAACAAGACCACTTGTACCCTGAATAATTTGCCATTCTACAAACTTTTGAAAAGTAACTTCATCTATTTTTCCGTTAATGAAAGGTGTAATAAGAGCTACAAATGATCCTTTATATTTAATATTCATATAATTTCTGCCTCAATAATTTTATATCTATTAATAAAAAAAGTAATTATACTTATTATACTATGTTCATTTCATCAAATATATTAATAAAATATATTCTATTATTTTGTAACATATTTACCTTATGTTTTGCACTTCATACTAAACAATTACTAGCAAATACTAATGAAAAGATAAAAAATACAGAATTAATACTTAAGATAATTAGTTTAGTAGAAAATAATAAATCAGAACAAATCAATAAATTATTAATTAAAAATAGTGATATGAATTTGGACGATTTAGTTAATTGGTTAATGATTTCAAACAGACATATAGATGAAAAAAATTTAGAAAAAATTATTAAAAAATATGAGAATTGGCCAGATATAAATAATTTATTTATATATTTAGAAGAGATAACTGAATGGGAAGAAATAGATAATTTACTTTATAAAATATTTGAAACACAAAAGCCTATTTCAAGAATTGGTAAAATTAAATATGCAAATTATTTAATTAATATTAAAAGTAATAATGTAGACCAAGAAAACATAATTATTAAAAGCTGGATTAATGGTTCATTTAAAAAAGATGATGAATCATACATTTATAAAAAATTTTCCTATTTATTTGATGAACAGGATAATATTAATAGATTAAATAATTTAATTTTAGAAAAAAAATGGTCAAGTGCCTATAGACAAATCAAAAGAGTGAATAAAGACTATCAAATTTTAGCAAAAGCAAAAATAAAACTATCAAGAAGAGAGTATGGTGTAGATTATGCAATAAAAATAATTCCTGATGCCCTTAAAAATGATTCAGGATTAGTTTATGAAAGAGTAAAATGGAGAAGAACTAGCGGTCTACCGAAACAATCCTACCTATTATTATTAAATTATCTTGATGAAAATTCTGAAAATCTAGTAAAGCCAGAATACTGGTGGAAAGAAATAAATTGGCATTCAAGAAACTTATTAAATAAAAAGAAGTATGAACAGGCTTACAATTTACTAAATAATCATCAACAAACTAAAATTTCAAATAGAGCTAATGCAGAATGGTTACTGGGATGGATATCCTTAGAATTTTTAAAAAAACCAGAACAAGCATTAGAGCACTTTTTAAATATGAGAGATATAGTAAAAATGCCTATTTCACTCTCTCGAGTGAATTATTGGCTAGCAAAAACAGAAAAGCATTTATTTAATAAAGATAATGCCAATTCCTATCATGATATTGCGAGCAACTATAATACTACATTTTACGGGCTATTATCTAATGAAAAAATTAATAATGAGCCTAATTTTGACTTAAGAGATGTAGAAATAATTATAGATTCAGGCGAAAATAATATTAATAATAAATTAAAGGTATTGAGACTATTAAGTAGTACAAATGAAAAAAAATATAGCTTAAGGTTTATTAATGGTTTATTTAAAAATAAATTAAGCAAAAACGAAATTTTACAAATTCTTTCAGTTCTAAAAAATGAAAAACGAACTGATTTATATATAAGAACATGTAAAAAGGCTATAAGGATAGATAAAAGCTTTCAAAAATATTTATTTCCTTATCCTTATAATGTAAATAGCAATATATTAAATGATCCTATAATTATGGCAATTGCAAAGCAAGAAAGTGAATATTACACGAAAGCACAAAGTAGCTCTGGTGCTTTGGGTATAGTTCAAGTAATGCCTTCCACTGCTAAAATTACAGCAAAAAAGTTAGGGGTAAAATATAGCAAAAATAGATTATTAAATGATACGGAATATAATTTATACATCGGCTCTAAATATTTTTACTCACTAATGAAGTATTACGATGAATCAATAATATTAGCGATAGCTGGTTACAATGCTGGCCCAACAAATGTAAATAGATGGATTAAACAGTATGGTGATCCTAGAGACAAGGCTGTAGATATAATTAATTGGATAGAGTTAATTCCTTTTACTGAAACTAGAAATTATGTGCAAAGAGTAATTGAGAATTATATAGTTTACCAACAGGTTTTTATAAATATTGCGATAAAAAATAAAACGAATATCAAGGAATTATTTAAATATGAAAATCAATAATTCCATAAAAGTTTCAGAAATTTTAAAAGCTAAAAAAATTTTAGATGGTAAAATAGTTAATACTCCTCTTATATATGATTTTTATCTAAGTAAAAAATTTAATGCAAAAATATTTTATAAAGCTGAAAACATTCAAAGAACTGGGTCATTTAAAATTAGAGGCGCTTATAATAAAATTTATAATTCAATTAAAAATAATAAACCTACAGGTATACTGGCTTGGTCCTCAGGTAATCATGCTCAAGGTGTAGCTGAAGCAGCAAATATTTTTAATATAAAAGCTTCAATCGTAATGCCTAAAGATGCACCACAAATTAAAATAAATGGCACCAAATCGAGAAAAGCTAATATTATATTTTATAATAGAAAGACTGAAAATAGAGAAGAGATAGGTCATACTATTGCAAAAAAAGATAACCTATTAATAATACCACCTTATGATGATCCACATGTTATAGCTGGGCAAGGTACTATAGGTCTAGAAATAATTGAACAAATTCATAAATACGATTTATATCCTGACAAAATTTTAGTTCCTACAGGTGGTGGTGGTTTAATAGCAGGAATTGCAACTGCTATTAAAAATAAATATAAAAATACAAAAATATATAGTGTTGAACCATATAAATTTGCAGATTATTCTAAATCACTAAAAAATAAAAAAATCTATAAAAACAATATGAATAATTACTCCATTTGTGATTCATTACTTGCTATTAAACCTGGAGAAATAACATTTAATATTAATAAAAATTTAATAAGAAAAGGGCTAACAGTTACTGACGATCAAGTCTTAAAAGCTATAAGGTATGCTTATATTAATTTAGGCCTTATTTTGGAGCCAGGAGGAGCTGTAGGTCTTGCCGCAATCTTAAATCAAAAAACAATAATAAAAAATAAAACTATTATAATAGTTTTATCTGGCTCAAATATTGATCCAAAAGTTTTTAAAACAGCGATTAAATAAATTCATTAATTAACCATTTTAAGTCTTGAGACGTATCAGCATATTTTAAAACAAAATTATTCTTAGGCGTGAAACTTTTATCTTTGCTATTGTATAAAACACCTCCTTTAATTCCTGCATTTAAGCCAGATTGAATATCAGATATATTATCTCCTATTATCCAAGACATTTGTAAATTTATATTAAAAATATTTGCAGCCTCTTCAATCATACCTGAATTTGGCTTTCTCCAAGGATGCTCCTTAATTTTATAAGTATTTTTTGCATCTTGGTGAAATGCGCATGCACAAAGCATATTAATATAAGCATCATGTAGTGATAATGTTTTTCTTATTTCTATTTCTGTTTTATTAAATTCATTCCAACTATATTTACCTCTTCCTATGCCAGACTGATTAGTTATCTCTATAACAGGTATATGTAATAAATTACATTCACTAATTAAAGAGCAAATATTATTATTAATTTTAATTTTTAAAGGATCATGTAGATATTTTTCTTCTTTAACTATAGTCCCATCTCTA
>JAYGEJ010000148.1:0-8120 GCA_046582425.1 Alphaproteobacteria bacterium | reverse complement strand
ATAGAAAGTGTTTCTTTTATAAATCCTCTGCTATAACCAATTATAAATGAAATAATTATTCCAATCAGTAATATTATATCGAATAAATTAATATTTATATTACCTATTTCCATAAAAATTTTTCTAACTAGTTTAATATATTTATAATTACTTTATACTTTTTTATTAATAATTATACGATTATTTTAGGAATATTTTTATCTATATTACATAATATCTCATAAGGTATAGTATTATTTTCTTTAGCAAATTTTTCCAAACTTTTATTAGGACCAAATATTTCCACAA
This sequence comes from Alphaproteobacteria bacterium, assembly GCA_046582425.1. Taxonomy (GTDB): domain Bacteria; phylum Pseudomonadota; class Alphaproteobacteria; order TMED109; family TMED109; genus TMED109. Next base: position 7,832 of record JAYGEJ010000148.1, on the reverse strand, counting down.
TATCTCCTATTTTTAATTCTCCATTATTAAATTTGCTTATATCTATTACTGTGAGGTCCATAGAAACTCTTCCTAATATATTCAATTTTTTGTTTTTTATATATACACTTCCTTTATTAGATAGTAATCTCGATAATCCATTTGAATAACCAATTGATATAGTTGCTATTAAAATATCTTTTTTTAATTTTATTGTCTGCCCATAGCCTATAGATGTATTTTTAAATGCTTTTCTGATTTGGGTAATTTGTGCATACATAGAAACTGTTTCTTTCAATGGATTTTGTTTGTTAAGTAAGGGATTAATACCCAAAAATGATGCTCCAGGTCTAACAATATTTAATAAGTATTTTTCTCCTAACCATATACCTGAGGAGTTACATATGCTTGATTTTATGGGGCGATTTTTAATTTTACTTATAATTTTAGTATACTTTTGTAATTTATTTAATTGAATCTCATTAAATTTCTTCTTAATATTTTCAGCACATGCTAAATGAGTCATAAGAAATTTTATGTTTAAGTTATTAATGTATTTAGTTTTTTTTAGATCTAAAATATCAGAATAAGAAAGGCCTAGTCTGTTCATTCCTGTATCAAGATGAATTACACAGCTTTCATTATTTAAACTACCATATTCCCATGATTTGATATCTTCTAGAGAATTTAATACTGGAATTAAATTATGTTTTATTAGTATTTTAGAATTAAATGGCTGCCCACAATTTAATATATATATATCCAAATTTTTAAATTTTTTTCTTACCTCTAACCCTTCCGCAATATTAGCTAAAAATACACTTGTATACCCTAGCTCAACTAAGATATTTGTAATAGCTATAACTCCTATTCCATAAGCATTTGCTTTAATAACAGGAAAAATTTTTGATTTTTTACTTTTATTAGAAATAATTTTTGAATTATAAATTATATTATTTTTATTGATTAATAATATGCTACCATAGTGTTGAAAATATTTGTTATATTTCTTTTTTAGATCTTGATTTAGTTTATTAATTTCCATTATCCTTCCTGTAATCTTCTGCTAGGTCAGAAAATTTAGTTAATGATGCTTCAAAATGAAGTTTAATATTACCAATAGGTCCATGACGTTGTTTTGCAACAATTACATCTGCTGTATTTTGAACTTTTTCAAGGGTTTCTTGCCATTCTAGATATCTATTATGAAATTTTTCATCTGTTTCTGTGCCACTTTTTCTAGGTTCTGCTCTTTCTTCATAATATGATTGTCTATAAACAAACATTACAACATCTGAATCTTGTTCTATAGTTCCCGATTCTCTTAAATCAGCAAGTTGAGGTCTTTTATCTTCTCTTTGTTCAACTGCTCGCGAGAGCTGGCTTAAAGCTACAACTGGGACATCTAACTCTTTTGCAATTGCTTTAAGGCCTTGAGTAATTTCTGAAATTTCTTGTACTCTATTATTAGAATTATTTATCGCGCTCATAAGTTGTAAATAGTCTAAAACAATTAATTTTAAGCCATGAATTCTTTTTATTCTTCTAGCTCTAGTTCTTAATTGAGCGATAGATAAAGCTGGAGTTTCATCGATAAATAATTTCCTTTCTTGTATGTTTTGACTTGCTCTAACTAAATTTATAAATTCATCATTATTTAGCTGTCCTCTTCTTATTTTTTCAGAGGATATTTTCGCTTCTTCTGCTAAGATCCTATTGGTTAATTGAACACTAGACATTTCAAGTGAACAAAAGAGAATAGCATCATCATTTTCATTTTTATATTTTTTAGCAGATTGAAACGCTATATTTGTAGCCAGAGCGGTTTTACCCATACTAGGCCTTCCAGCTATTATTATTAAGTCAGATTTGTGCAACCCCCCCAAGAGTTCATCTATAGCTTTTAAGCCTGTAGAAATACCAGATAATTTCCCATCCCTGTTATGTGCTGCTTCAGCGCTAGATATAGTTTCAGCAATTGATTCTGAGAATGAGGAAGGTCCTTTATTTATTTCACCTGTTTCAGCCAGCGTAAATAACTTACTTTCGGCCATTTCTATTTGGGAGTTAGCATTTTCATCAATATTTGGATTAGATGCTTGTATAGCTACTTCTTGAGCTAGTCTTATTAAATCTCTTCTTAAAGAAAGGTCATATATCAATTTTGCGTAGTGATCTGAACTAGATGCAATATCTGAGGCTTCTTTTAGTTTAATTAAATGGTTGCTTCCATCTATTTCTATAAGAGCAGGATCTTTTTCAAAGTATTGCCCTAATGTAATACTATCTGCAATTTGACCACTATTTATTAATTTTTGTGCTGCTTCATATATTCTTCCATGTACAGGCACAAAAAAATGTTCGTTTCTAAGTGGCAAGTCGAATGTAATTCTATTATAAACCTCATTATCGACCAATATTGATCCTAATAATGCCTCTTCTGCTTCAATAGAGTGTGGCAAACTATTAGAAGTAATATTTAAATCTTTTTTATTTGAACTATCAAAATTCTGTATATTATTAAGCATGCTTATTAGTATCACAAAATTTATTATTTTTTAAATGTGAATTACGTTAATTGCCTTAATAATGTTAATAAGTTTGGTGAATAAAAAATTACGATAATTGGCAATATTTTTTTATTATATTTCCTTTTTTTCAGAACCTTCATTTAGATCTATTTGATTATCTTCTTTAATTTCTTTAGGTTGCTCTTTATTTGAAGCGTTTAATTCTTCATTGCCATCATTATCTTCTGAAATAATCTCTATTTCATCTGATTTGATAGTTAATTCTTCTAGAGTCCTTCCAATATTTACCATAATATTTATTATATGTTCTGGATGAATAACTATTCTAACTTCATGCTGCCCAACTGTCTTTATTACTGACTTAAGAACTATTTGTTTTTTTTCTATTTTATATCCCTCTTTATTTAATTCATCAGCGATATCTCTAGTACTTACTGACCCATATAGCTGTCCAGAGTCACTAGCTTGTTTTATAATATTGATATTTACATCATCCATATTATTTGCAATTTTTGCTGCTGCAGCAAGTTTATCTTTATTTAGTTTTTCATATTTTTCTTTTTCTTTTTCATATACTGACAAGTTTTCTTTATTTGCGCGAAGAGCTTTATTTTGTGGAAGTAAATAGTTTCTAGCAAAACCATCTTTAACTTTCACTACATCTCCTAATTTTCCAACTTTTTCAACTCTTTCTAAAAGAATAACTTCCATATTTTTACTCCTAATAGTAATTTTAAAAAGACTCTATACTAATTAATTATCTAATCAATATTTCAGTTAACTTTTTTTGTATTTTTTAGTTTTCTAAAATCATATATAAATTCTAAAAAACCAATAGCAGTAATTAAAGGTATAGATATTGGTATTATAAAAACTAATGAATAAAATGTATAAATTAAAAAGCTTCCTACTTTTTTTTCTTTTAAAAAAACATGAATTGTACATAAACCTTGTATTGTTACAGGTATAGCATATATCAAGGCTAAAGATTTAAACCATATGCCACTGTCATTATTTATCACTGATGCAGGTATTAAAAAAAACATAAATGACCATATTAACCAGCTCTGTAATTGTATATTTATTATTTTATCTGGAAAAATAATAAAATTTTTAAAATACTTAGATATAATTATTCTTGCAATAATTAGATTAAAAATTAAAATTAATGTCCAAGAAATCATTAAAAATGACGGAGCTAAATCTAGTATTGATTGATCGATAGATATATTATTATTTAGATTTTGATTAAAGAATTCTCTTAAATTATTTGTAATATCTATAATTTTATCTCTAAAGGCTACATTAATCCCTATATATAATATTGAATTGACTAAAGTAAGTTTGGATATGAAGTTTAGGTAGCTAAATTTATTTTTAGTTTTTTCAAAAAGTATTAATACTACTGGTAATATATTGCTAAAGAAAAACATTATACCTATAGGTAGTGAGGTTAAGAAGGATAAAATAGTAATACTAATTATTGAACTAAGTATTATTCCAGTTAACCCATAATAAAAAGTAATTAAAAATATTGGCAAAGATGCAAAATATGAGAGTAAAATTAGATATACTCCTATAAATTTAAAACCTAATGCTAATATGCATGATAGAATAGCTGCAATAAAAGAATTTAAGATAGCCTTTAACGGCATTAAATATCCCTATAAAATAATTATTTACCTTTGGAGATATGGAATTAATGCAAGCACTCTTGCTCTTTTTATCGCTTGTGCTAATCTTCTTTGCTTTGGAGCTGACACAGCACTTATTCTAGCAGGAATAATTTTGCCTCTCTCAGATACAAATTTACCTAAGGTTCTTGTATCTCTGAAATCAATAGCAATTGCATCAGGCCCACTGAAAGGGCATGTTTTTTTTCTTCTAAAGAATGGTTTAGAACCTGCTGAATCATTTTCATCAAATCTTTTATTATCTTTTTGCAATATTTTACTCCTGAATTGCTTTAGGTAATTATGTATTAAATTAATTTTCTATATTTTTCTTTGCTAAAATAGATGGGTTATTATTTATGTTTTCTGTTTTTAAAGATAAATATCTGATTATATTTTCATCTATACGCATGTTTCTTTCTAATTCTTGAATCGCATCACCATTACCATCAATTTTAAGAACCATATAATGACCTTTTTTATTTTTTTCTATTCTGTAGGCAAGGTTTCTTAATCCCCATGATTCAGTGTCTACTAAATTTGCATTATTTTTTTCTAAAATTTTTTTAAAATTATCTATAGTATTCTCTAGTTCTTTATCACCTAATTCTTGACGAGCTATAAATATACTTTCATAAAATGCCATTTTTTTACTTTCTTATTCAAATTTAATACCTATGGAGATTTTACGTAACCTAAAATTACTTTTTAGGCAAGCTTTCTTATTAATAAGTTATAAAAAAGTATTAAGATAATCATAATTAGTTTACAAATTATTATATTAGTTAATTTTATTTAAAGGTTTTAATTATGACAAATGCATTTATTTTTCCTGGTCAAGGTTCTCAAAAAGTTGGAATGGGAAAAGATTTGTATGATTCTTTTCCTAGTGCTAAAGAAGTATTTCAAGAAGTTGATGATGCTTTGTCTCTTAATTTATCAAAAATTATATTTTTTGGAGATGAGGAGAAGCTTAAATTAACAATTAATACTCAGCCAGCCTTAATGACTGTATCTTTTGCAATAGTTAGAGTAATAGAGGAAATGACTGGAAAAAAATTATCCGAAATTGGAAATTTTACTGCTGGTCATTCTCTAGGTGAATATTCAGCATTAGTTAGCGCTAGATCCTTAAAATTACATGATGCAGCTAAAATACTAAGATTAAGAGGTAAATTTATGCAAGACGCAGTGCCTTTAAATGTAGGAGCAATGGCAGCATTAATTGGAGTAAATATAGATATTATAGAAAAAATCAGAGCTAAATTTACAGAGAAAAATGAAATTATAGATATTGGAAACGATAATTCTCCCGGACAATTGGTGATTTCTGGTCATAATTCAGTTGTCGATAAAGTGGTTTCTGCTCATAAATCTTTAGGTATAAAAAGAGCTATAAAACTTACAGTTAGCGCTCCTTTTCATTGTAGCTTAATGAATAAAGCTGCAGAAGATATACAAAGATTTATTTATGATTTAGAAATATTAAGCCCTGAATTAATTTTAATTAATAATGTAGATGCTATTACTCTTACAGAACCAATTAAAATTAAAGAAAGTCTAATTAAGCAAATATCTAAAACTGTTAGATGGAGAGAAAGTATTCAAAAAATGAATGATTTAGGAGTAGAAAATTTTATAGAATTAGGAGCTGGTAATGTTTTGTCAGGTTTAGTTAAAAGAATTAACAAAACTGTAGAAACTGTATCTATTCAAAACACTAAGGATATTGAAAATTATATTAATACTCTTGAGGGATAGATGAATTTAATATATATAAAATTTTATGTTCAGTTTACAAAATAAAACAGCACTTGTTACAGGTGCCTCTGGGGGAATAGGAGAGGCAATAGCTGCAGCTTTAAATAAACAAGGCGCAAAAGTTTGTATTACAGGTACAAACGAATCTAAATTAACCCAAATTAATAAAAATTCTTCTATGTCTTATAGTCAAGTCATATGTAATTTAAATAAAAGGGAAGATCTTAAAAATTTATTAAGTAATGTAGAAAAAGAAATTGGTAATATAGATATATTAGTTAATAATGCTGGTATTACTAGAGATCAACTCGCTATGAGGATGTCAGATGAAATTTGGGATGAAGTATTAGAAACTAATTTATATGCTTCTTTTTATTTATCTAAGTCAGTTGTACGTAATATGATGAAGAATAAATTTGGAAGAATTATTCAAATAAGTTCTGTAGTTGGTTTCACAGGGAATCCTGGACAAGTTAATTATGTAGCTTCTAAATCAGCATTAGTGGGTATGACTAAAGCACTCGCTTTAGAAGTAGCTAGTAGAAATATCACTGTCAATTGTATAGCGCCTGGGTTTATTAAAACTTCTATGACAGATTCATTAAATGAAGACCAAAAAAAAAGATTATTAGAAAAAATACCATCTCAAAAGTTTGGAGTACCCGAAGATATTGCTGCAGCAGCGGTTTATTTAGCTTCTGATGAGGCTTCTTATATAAATGGTACTACGATTCACTTGAACGGTGGCTTAGCTATGGTCTAGTAATAATATATATTTATTTTCTTTTATTTTTTTTAAATTGTATTATAAAAAAAATACTTGAATATATATAAAAAATTTGTGAGAAACATAAATAATTATAGTTTAATAAACTTTAAATAAGGAATAAAATATATGAGTGACATTTCTGAAAGAGTAATTGGCATTGTAATGGAACATCTTGGAGTTGAGAAAGAAAAGATAACTGAAAACTCTAGTTTTATAGATGATTTAGGAGCTGACAGCTTGGATACAGTTGAGCTGGTTATGGCATTTGAAGAAGAGTTCAGTATAGAGATCCCTGATGATGCAGCAGAAACAATTACTACTGTTAAAGATGCTATAAGTTTTATAGAGAGCCAAAATTCTTAATTTATTATTATTAGGAGATTTATTTTAATGAGAAGGGTAGTTGTTACTGGTTTAGGACTAGTTACTCCTCTTGCAGGGTCAGTAAGTAAATCGTGGGATAAACTAATTAATTCTGAATCTGGTATTAGCAGAATAAATGGTTTTGATGTAGAAGATTTACCAGCAAAAATAGCCGGACAGGTGCCTAATGTGGAACAAGAAGATGGTTTTGATCCAAATAGATGTTTAGAATTAAAAGAGCAAAGAAAAGTTGATAGATTTATTTTATTTGCTATAGATGCTGCGGATCAAGCAATTAAAGATAGTAAATGGGAAGCAAGTTCTGAAGAGGACGCTTTTAGATCTGGAGTTCTTATAGGTTCTGGTATTGGAGGTCTTTCTACTATTGAGCAAGCCACACTAGTTTTGAATGAAAAAGGACCAAGAAGGTTAAGTCCTTTTTTTATTCCTTCATGCTTAATAAATTTAGCTTCTGGCCAAGTTTCAATAAAAAATAATTTTAAAGGTCCAAATTTGTCAGTTGTCTCAGCTTGTTCTACAGGAGCACATGCAATAGGTGATGCTGCGCGATTAATTAGAGCTAATGAAGCAGATATAATGGTAGCTGGAGGTTCAGAAGCAGCAATTACTCGTCTAGGAATTGGAGGATTTGCTGCAGCAAGGGCTCTTTCAACTGGCTATAATGATACTCCTGCTTCAGCTTCTCGTCCATGGGATGAAGGAAGAGATGGTTTTGTAATGGGTGAAGGAGCAGGA
>JAYGEJ010000140.1:0-2834 GCA_046582425.1 Alphaproteobacteria bacterium | reverse complement strand
ATATATATTATTAATATGAAAAAAACCATTAGCATGCAATAATTGTAAGTATTAAGTAATAAAAATATATTATATATTTTAGAATGTTTAAAAAACAAAAGAGAATAAAAAATTAATAATACTAATATAAAAAATAAATTTCATAATACTTTTGGCCCTGTAGAATTGCACCTAGAAGGCGGTCAGAAATTAAAGAATGCTAATTTAGCATATAGTACTTGGGGAAAATTAAATAATCAAAAAACAAATGCAATATTAATTTGTCATGCTTTAACTGGAGATCAATTTGTTACTGGTAAAAACCCTATTACAAATAGAAATGGTTGGTGGAAAAATATAGTTGGTCCTAATAAAATATTAGATACAAATAAATATTACATAATATGTGCAAATGTTTTAGGTGGATGCATGGGCACAACTGGCCCTTCTTCAATTAATGCTGATACAGGTAAGCCATATGGAATGGAATTTCCTATATTTACAATTAAAGATATGGTCAATTTACAATTAAAGCTAATTGACAGTTTACAGATTAAAAAATTATTTTCTGTTATAGGAGGCTCTATGGGAGGAATGCAGGTTTTAGAATGGGCTGCTAGTTATCCTAATAGAATATATTCAGCTATTCCTATTGCAACTTCTTATCGTCACTCAGCTCAAAATATTGCATTTCACGAAGTTGGCAGACAAGCAATAATGAATGACCCAGATTGGCATCAAGGCAGTTACTACCAGAAAAAACTTAAACCTCGTCACGGACTATCAGTTGCCCGAATGATTGCTCATATAACCTATTTATCTGAAGGAGCATTTCAAAAAAAATTTGGAAGAGATATGCAAAGTAAAGTTCTTTCTTGGGGCTTTGATGCAGACTTTCAAGTAGAAAGCTATTTGAGGCATCAAGGAATATCATTTGTTGATAGATTTGATGCTAATAGTTACTTATATATAACAAGAGCTATGGATTATTTTGATTTAACAAATCCCTACGAAGGAAATTTATCTTTAGCATTTAAAAAAGCACAATGTAAATTTCTTATCATCTCCTTTACTAGTGACTGGCTTTTTCCTAGTTCAGAAAGTCATGAAATTGTTAAGGCATTAAATAAGACAACTTCAGATATAAGTTATATTGAGGTAGAGTCTGATAAAGGACATGATAGTTTTCTACTTGAAGTAAAAGAATTCTATGAAATACTGAGTGGCTTTATATCTGGTGTAGCAAGAAGAATAAATATATAAAAGGTAGCGATGACTAATAAAATAAATCAAGACTTAATTTCTTCATTAATAAATAATAATGATAAAGTTTTAGATATAGGTTGTGGAAATGGAGAGCTTCTTTCTTTTCTTGAAAAAACTAAAAATATTCAAGGACAAGGTATAGAAATTAGCCATTTAGGTGTAAAAGAGTCAGTTACTAAGGGACTTTCTGTTATTCAAGGAGATGCTGATGAAGATTTAGTAAGTTTTACTAATAATACTTTTGATGTAGTTATATTAAGTGACACTTTACAAGCAACTCATAAACCTAAAGAGGTTTTGAAAGAAATGCTTAGAATAGGAAAAAAGTGTATAATTTGTATTCCTAACTTTGGATATTGGAAATATAGATTACAAATTTTATTTTATGGTATCATGCCAGTCACCGAAACCTTATCAGAACCATGGTATTCTACTCCTAATATTCACTTATGTACTATAAAAGACTTTATAAATTTATGTAATTCTCTAAATATTTCAATTGATCAAGCATATAGAAATACGCATAATAATATAAAAAAAATTGAAAAACCGGATAGTTACTTTAATAATTTATTATCTACCGAAGGTATTTTTATACTGACAAAAAAAATAATTATATAATTACTTTATAGATTGAAAATATTTTTCAATAATATCTGCTACATTTTTCATTAATTGTTTTTGAAATTTAGGATTAGTTAATTTCTTTAAATCAGAATTATTTGATATAAAACCCATCTCAATTAGAACAGATGGGACATCGGGTGCTTTCAAAACTGCAAAACCAGCCTGCCTATGAGGTCTTCTTAATAAATTAAATTTTTGTTTTTCCAAATAAGATATAAATAATTCAGCAAAATTGATGGAGCTATTCTTAGTTTCTCGTCTACTTAAATCTATTAAAATATCAGAAACATCTTTATCTAAATCATCTAAATCTAATCCTGCTATTAAATCTGATTTATTATCTCTATCTGCTAATGCTTGAGACAACTTATCCGATGCTTTTTCAGATAAAGAATAAATACTTGTACCATTAGTATTTTTATTTAAAGTTGAATCAGCATGAATAGAAATAAAAAGATCAGCAGATTTATTTCTAGCATACTTAACTCTATTTCTTAATTTAATATAGCGATCTGAATTTCTTGTTAAATATACTTTAAAATTTTTTTTCAGAAGCTCTTTTTCTAGAAATTTTGCAGCTGATAAAGTTAAATCTTTTTCTTTAATATTATTTCTAACTGCTCCTGGATCTGGCCCGCCGTGACCTGCATCAATTACAATAATATTTTTATTATAATTTTGGTTAAAGCTTTCCTGTGTCGAGAATAAACTCAAATCAATTAAAAGAGTATAATTATTATTTTTACCACTAATTATTGTTTTTTTAAAGTTTTTGATAGGTACCTTTAAATCAAATACTAATCTTGCTTTATCATTAGTTTTAGAAGCTCTAATTTTTTTAATGAGTTTATAGTTAAAATTTTTTTTAGAGAAACTATCAATATTATTTATATCTACAACTAATCTTGGAGGGTCATCTAGAATGAAAGAATTAGATAAGAAACTTTTTTTATTAGATAGTA
>JAYGEJ010000074.1:0-3602 GCA_046582425.1 Alphaproteobacteria bacterium | reverse complement strand
AATAATATTTTTATATGTAGAAGGGGCCATTTGATCTGCTAGCCTACCTAACCAACCATATTCTTCTCCACTATTAGGAGCTGCAGTATGCATATAAGCCATAGATGTAAAGTGAGAAAAAGATGGATTATCATATCCACAACCATGAATAATTGCCATCTTACCTTCTTTGTATAACGCTTCTAATCCAACAATTCCTGGATTAAAGCCAAAATAATCGTCAATTTTTAATAGTTTATTTTCTTTTAAACCTATTTTAGGTCTATGCTTATAATAATTATCATCTCCAAAAGGAACTATTGTATTTAATCCATCATTACCACCAGATAGTTCCAGTACTACGAGTATTTTTCCGTTTATTGATTCTTTAGAGTGTAAATACTGTATAGGAGTTAATGCTCCTATAGATGCTGCTGAAGCAGTTTTTAAAAATGTTCTTCTTTTTATTGAACTCATGATTATTACCCTAACTGATATTCTGGTTGGCTCATAATTAAATGCAAGGCCATTTTAAGAGAGTCTTCTAAGTAACTCTTCGCCTCAATAATATTTTCTGTTCCTAAATTATTATTTAAAAAAGAAATAATCATTTCACGTTTTTTTTCGTTAAGCTTAACAACTAAAAATCTATTGATTAAATAATCTATTGCTTCAGAAGTATTTTTTGCTCCACTATCTAAAATCATTTTTGAAAAATTAATATTTATAGTGTCTCTTACAATAGGTTTTACTTTAGAAACAGCCATCTGCCAGCCCCTGTAAGAACCGTACCTAGTATTAAAATCTTCATCTCTATCAGCCATCATATTTGCTTCAGACATCATCATCATAGATTCTCCTCCATTACTAGATTTTGTTGCACTAGTTATATCTGCTCCTTCTCTTATTGCTTTATGCATTACGATGATTTTTGGATCAGGAGAATAAAAATCTTTATCAATAAAATCTATATCTGGATATAGAAAGCTTCTTGCAAAATTACCCCTCTCCATTAGCAAGGCTGGCGTAATCCAACTTCTTCCTCCTGCCCATCCTGCTACAGTAGGAGGCCAAAATAAAGTTTGTCCCATAGCCGTTGTAGATTGGTTAAAATCCGGAACTCCTGGGGTGTTGTTTAAACCTAGTTTTCTATAAGTAGATATAACTAATTCGACTGGAGATTTTATATGAGACCCTATATTTTGTTGGCTATAAAAATCTTTTGATAAAAATATTGCTGATAAAAGAGGTTTTAATTCATAATTATTAGACTTTAGAATTCTAGCATAGTCTTCTATGATGTCATTATTTACATTATCGTTAACAAATTCTTTATATATTTTTGTTACAATAAACCTTGATGCGGCATCTTGAGTAAGCAAGATATCAATAACATCTTCTCCAGAAAAGTTACCTGTTTTATTTAGAATAGTTTTGATATCAGCATCATGTTGATTTGTATTTACTACAAACTCTAAATCGTTAGTGTTCCATCCTGTAAAAGCTCTTGCGGCTTCTCGAATATCAATTTCTTCATAATTACCAACACCTAAAGTAAAAAGCTCCATGATTTCTCTAGCAAAATTTTCGTTAGGAGACCCTTTGACATTTTGTCCAGCATCTAAAAAATAAAGCATAGCTGGATCTTTTGCTGCAGCAATTATTAGGTTTTTAAAATTACCAGTAGCATGAAGCCTAAAAGTTTTATTTTGTAATAGTAATTTTCTATAATCTCTTACCTTAGTTTCATTATTTGCAAAGTGATTATGCCAGAATAAGGTCATTTTTTCTTCTAGAGGTCTTGGAGAATTTATCATTCTATCTGCCCACCAGTATGCAACTCTTTTTGTCTCTAATCTGCTTGCCCTTAACCAAAAGAAAAATTTATTAACTATTGGTTGTAATTTTCTATTACCAGATTCTTTTACTTTTATCCCTAAAGCTTCTCCAGTTTCTTTTGCTAATTTAGTAGTTGCAGGCCTGCTAGGTGGAAAATTTATTAGACCTGGGTCATGAATATCTGATTCATCAAATTCAGGCATATTATCGATTGAAATATTTTCGTAATGGACAAGGTGCTCTACTGCTTTTGAAAGCCCAAGATTAAATAATAATTCAACCTGCTCTGGTGTTCCTCCAAAACCTGCTCGTTCTAATAAGTGCTTAGCTTTAGATAAATCCCAATCATTATTTGAAATTGAATTAGAATCTCCATACCAATTCAAATTATCTTTTGCTAAAACTTTAAAACAAAATAGCAATGAAAATAAAAGCAAAAATAAATTAATTTTAGCTACATTTGACAATTTGAATTTCATAAAACAATCCTCTATAAATTTGCATATTAATCTATCATAAAACTTTATTTATAAAACAAAAATATATCAATTTAATATTTATTTATGTAATAAGACTTATGTTTGGTTATAAAAAACAGTTTATATATATTATGCTCGTATTATGTGCTGGTTATACTGTAAGTCAATTTCTTAGAACATCAATCGGCGTATTATCTCCTAATATGATGAATGATTTTAATATTAATCCCAATAGTATGGGTTTATTAGGAGGAGTATTTTTTCTTTCTTTTGCAATATTTCAAATCCCAGCTGGTATTTTAATAGATAGGTATGGCCCTAGAAAAGTAATGTCAGCTGTAATTATTTTTGGGGTGCTTGGTTCAATAATATTTGCATTATCAAATTCTTTTTATAGTCTTTTAGTTGGTAGAATTTTTATGGGTTTAGGTTGTTCCATATGTCTTATGGGCTCTCTTGTTTTGATTACTCGCTGGAGTAATACTGACCAGTTTTCTAAATTAGCAGGTATTATTTTAGCTGTAGGAGGTATAGGAGGATTGTTAGCTACAACACCATTATCATATTTTTCAGAATTGTATGGTTGGAGATTATCATTTTGGTTAGCAGCGGTAGTTACTTTTTTTGTGATGTTACTTTATTATTTTGTTTTGGAAGATAGAGAGAAAGGATTAGTAACTAATAAAACAAATGACTCAATATCCCCAAAAAACCTATTATTTGTTCTAAAAGAAAGAAATTTTAAATTTATGATTCCTATGTCCCTTATGAGTTATTCATCTTTAGTTGTAATTTTAGGACTTTGGGGAGCGCCATACTTAAAAGATATTCATGGATTAGATAGTATTGAAAGAGGAAAAATTTTAATGCTAATGGCTATTAGCTGGAATATCGGTTCATTTGTATTTGGTAGATTAAGAAGTTTATTTGGAAGTTACAAAAGAGTTGTAATATTTGGATCTTTAGGAGTAATTTTTTTACTTCTTGTTCTCTCTTTTATATCAAATATTAATAGTACTTATTTGTATATACTATTTTGCGTATTAGGTTTTTTTGGAGCATTTAGTGTAGCATTAATATCTCATTATCAGGTTCTTTTTGATAAAGAGTATATGGGGAGAGCTTTATCTACAGCGAATTTTTTTAATTTTGGTGGAGTTTTTATTATCCAATGGTTGACTGGTAAAATAATTTTTTTAATGGGAGGTAACTCTTCTGGTGCTCCTATTGAAGCTTATAGAGTAGCTTTTTTATTTGTAGCTATTTTATTATTAATATCTCTATTTATTTATTTATTTTCTAATG